>NZ_QUGN01000003.1:300782-386887 GCF_003479085.1 Clostridium sp. AF19-22AC
CCTTCTCCTTGATATTGGCATACCTCGTTCCAAGGGTTTTATTTTAGATGCTTTCTTTGAGCATGATTTTTATTTCTGAATACAGGTGTTTCCGAACCGGCATTCTGTCGTAGATCAGGTAATCCATTAAGACTTCCAGTGCTTTTTTTCCCTGTTCTTCAATATCGCTATCCAGTGTGGCGGTTACGATGTCTTTTTTTAGAAGTTCGATAATCTCGGGATAGTTTTCGTAACAGATCAGTTTTATGTCTTCACGCTCATACTCTTCCAGTACATCACCGACTGCCTTGACACCACCACATGTAATGAATATACCTGACAGTTTTTTTTCGTTTTCACACAGTTTACGCATCTCGCGCCGGATGACCTGGGATTTTTCCTGTGTATGTATATTATCCATGACCTGAATATACGGGTATGCTTCCGCAATGATCTGGCGGAAACCGCCTTCTCTTGTTCCAAAGGGAAATGACTGGTGGTTATCACCGTCACTTGTGAAGACTGCAATTTTGCCCTGTCCCCGCAGAAATTCTCCCATTAGTCTTCCTGCAACGCGTCCTGCCTTGAAGCCATCCTGACCGATGAAGCATAGACGCTGGCTGCCTTTAATATCTGTATTTACTGTTACGACCGGGATCCCCGCAAGTGTACAGGTATCTATTTCTTTTACAATTTCCGGAGAATTGATCGGACTTAAGATGACCCCCTGCACTTTTTCCCCTATGCAGCTTCGAAGCGCCCTCACCTGTTTCTCTGTCTCTGAATAGGGTATGGTCATATAATCCAGTTCAATCTGAAAGGAACCGTATTTTTTTAACTCCTCTTCAATCCCCTTTTCCAGATAGGAACGGGCATCTACTTCCAGAAGAATAACCTTTATCCTCAGTTCCTTATCCTGCATCTTCAATGCCTTGCCAATCGGGTTAGCTTCATAATTACACTCATCAATAATCTTCTGCACACGCCTGCGGACGGGATCACTTACCCCCGGCCTGTTATGAAGCACTTTATCTACTGTGGACCTGTGCACACCCGCCATTTCTGCAATCTGTTTAATTGTAACGCTCATCCTTTTATCTTCACCTCTTCTATTCTTATGCATCCTCACAAACAGTCATCGAGTACGAACTCTTAAACGAATTATACCATACCTTGCTATTTATGTGCAATTAAGCGTATAATTTCATTTGATCTTAATAAGCAATTCTGATATTCTTTTCATGGTGATTTATTCACATTCGTGATTATGATATGTGCTATTATTACATTAGCCAGAAATGGCAGAGACAGAAAATAGCCGCCCTGCTCTCTGGAGCAGCCCGCAAAATAGATATAATCCCCTCAGACCTCCAATGGTAACGTATTTCTTTACCAATGTTGTAACTGGCATTTTTGTTTTGTATAATGGTTAACAAACATTAACGAAAGGATTTTTGCTATGGAAAAACATGAGGTAAGAATTGATACAGATAAATGTATTGGATGTGGGTTATGTGTGAAAACGTGTGCCGCACGTAATATAAGATTAAAGGATAAAAAGGCCGACATTGTTTCAGAACACTGTATTCTTTGCGGACAATGTACGGCAGTCTGTCCGAAAGAAGCGGTTTCAATCAGTGGCTATGACACGGAGCCAACCAGGAAAACAGGGAATGCACAATTAAATCCCGGGGAAGTTTTAGATGCTATCCGCTTTCGAAGAAGTATCAGGCAGTTTCAGGATAAAAAAATTCCAAAAGAAGTCATAGACCAGATTTTGGAGGCGGGGAGGCTTACCCATACTGCAAAAAATAAACAGGATGTGTCATTTGTTGTACTTGATAAAGAAAAGGACAGAATAGAACAGATGGCTGTCCGTATATTTAAAAAAGTGAAACCGCTTGCAGGTTTATTCAGCCCTATGGTGAAGCGTTTTGAAATTGACAGACACTTTTTATTTTTTAAGGCGCCTGTTGTTATTGTTGTGCTGGCCGAAGATAAGACGAACGGAATTCTTGCCGCACAGAATATGGAGTTTGTGGCTGAAGCAAATGGCCTGGGTGTGCTGTTCAGTGGATTTTTTACGACAGCAGCCAACATTTCACGCCGAATCCGAAAAGAGCTGCGGGTACCGAAGGGGAAGAAAGCAGCGATGACTTTAGTCTTAGGTTATCCGGGTATTAAATTTCTCCGTTCCACACAGCATGAAAAGTTAGATGTCAGATATATGTAATGTAAGGGAGGATGTATATGGAATGTGAAGAAAGGTTGGAAAAAATAGTGTCGGGTTTTCAAAAATGCAGGAATGCTTTTACTGCTATCGGCGATGAGACAAGACAGCTGATTCTGCTTGTGCTGCTGGAAAGTGATTTATCCGGAATCCGTGTTGGAGAGATTGCAGAAAAAACGCATTTGACAAGGCCGTCCGTGTCACATCACCTTCAGATCCTGAAGGAAGCAGGAATTGTAGCAATGCAAAGGGAAGGAACTAAAAACTATTATTATTTGAGTGTAGATGGAACGCAGTGGAAAGAGATTGCTGACTTGATCAACTTAATCTATGGAAGTATTCAGGCAATTAGTACTCAAAAATAACCGGGCGACAGCAGATCAGGGTCTGCTGCCGTCCGGTTTTTGTCCAAAGTCTTATTTATTCTGATTCCACCTGTTTCGTCTTGATTTGTTTTGCCTCGCGTTCCAAAAGTTCCTTAATAATAGCCGGGTATTCTTTATCCAACTTATAGAAGAGCAGAATCACGATCATGATAACGCCGAGTATGGTCACTCCATATACAAACAGATTTTCAATCGTCTGAATTGCCTGCGGTGACTGTGCAGCCAGATTTCCGTTATACTCATTTGCCTCCATGATAAATCCAATCAGGGCCGATCCGATCCCCTGTCCGAATTTCTGGCCGGAAGTGGTTGCTGACTGGATTGCCCCGGCAGTACGCAGGCCGGTCTTCCACTGTCCGTACTCGATCGCGTCTGCGATCATGGTGAAGATCATTCCCAGAATCGGAGTCATACCGATACCTCTTAAGAGACCGCCGAATGTAACAAGGGCCACACTCTCCGGACTGATCAGCAGGATCAGGGAACCTGCGATAATAAAGCATGCCCCGAGTATGCACCAGTTGCGCTTACTCATCAGATGCATGACTTTTCCAAGCAGAAGTGTTGCAAAAATTGTGATTCCAAAACATGCCGTGTTTACGTTTCCGATGATGTTTGTGTCACCCACGATCCATTTGCAGTAATAGGTAGCCATTGTCCCGGCAAAGGTCTGGTACATTGCAAAAAATACAAAGAATAAAAACAGCATGATAAAATATTTATTCTTAAACAAAGCCGGAATTGCTTTTTTCAACGGAAGCTTCTCGCCGCCGGCTTCATCATGAACTTCCACACGTTCTCTGACAGTTGCAAAGCAGAACAGCATCAGTGCCGCTGCACCGAATGCATAGATTGCAGTCAGAATCACCCAGTTTCTCTGGGAATCCATTCCGCCGCCCGGCATTACATTTAAAATACGCGTGAACAAAAGGGTTACCAGAATGTTACCGATCGGGCTCATTGCCATACGGATGATATTGATCTTGGCACGTTCATTCTGGTCACGTGTCATATAAGTCATCGTGGTTGCGAAGGGCAGCTGGAACAGAGTATAGACTACTGTCAGCATCAGGTTATATGTAATAAAAATGTAGATTGTCTGCGCCATCCGGCCAACCTGTGGAACGGTGATCAGAAGGATTGCTGCAATTGCATAAGGGATTGACATCCGCAGCATCCAGACGCGGGCACGCCCGTACTTGGAGCGTGTCCGGTCTACGATAAAGCCTGCCGCGATATCTGAGACCCCGTTGAACACCTGTGATACAGCTATAATCATACCTATGATCGCCGCGGACACATGTGCAACATCTGTATAAAACATGACTAACAGGCTGGTAGCGATCGTAAATACAATGTTGGTTGAGATTTCACCACACCCGTACGCAAATTTTTCAAAACCGGTTACACGGTCTTTCTGGACCAGTTTATTAAAACCATTCAGATTCATTTGTGTACCTCTCTTTTCTTTCCATTTATATATCTGTTCAAAACCATGAACATTTTATTTACTGATTGTCTGATTAAGTGCGTCGATTGACGTAGCCAGGCCAGCCTCTGTGCTCATTGTCAGGTCTTCCATCTCGAGGGATACATATCCGTCATATCCCATCATATGTGCTACTGAGAAAAATTCTTTCCACCACTGGAGGTCTTTTCCGCATCCGACTGCCACATAATTCCATGTACGGTTCTTTGAATCTGTGACAGGCTTTGTCTCTGTCAGTCCGTTGATATCACATAATCCTCTTTCTATTCTAGCATCCTTTCCATGAATATGGTAGATTGCACCTTCCAGATTTCTTAAGCCGGCAATCGGGTCTGCCCCCATGACCATCAGGTGGGAAGGATCCATATTCATACCGATCATCGGATCAACTGCATTGCGGAGTTTCCAAAGTGTCTCCGGGTTATGTACGAGCTGGCATGGGAATTCTTCAATCGCAATCTGCTCTACACCGTTTTCCTTACAGTGCCCTGCGAATTTCTTCCACCACGGGATCGCAACATCTTCCCACTGGTAACGTACGCTCTCCACCATGTAATCTGGCCATGAAACGGTTGATGTGAACCAGTTCGGAGTCTTATCTCCGGGTGCACCTGCCGGGAGCCCTGACATCATGACTAATTTCTTCACACCCAGTTTTCCTGCCAGTACTGCAGTATCATAGATCGTCTTCGTATGAAGCTCTCCCATCTCTCCCGGACAGAGCGGGTTGCCGGAGCAGTTCAGCGCTGCAATTTCCATTCCCCTTTTTTCAAGCTCTGCCTTGTATGCCTTTAATTTTCCTTCATCCTCAAGCAGTTCCTTCGTCGGTACATGCTTACAGCCGCCCCATCCGCCTGCTGTCATTTCTACTGCATTGATCCCCAGTGATTTCACCCGGTCAAGCATATCTGTAAATGATAAATCTCCTAATACATCTGTACAAAGTGCTAACTTCATATTCATTTCCTCCCTGTTTTACACGAACAATTACTTCTATTTTAATAATTCTTTTTCAATTCTCTCTCTTGCTTCCGGCGCCTGCTTTGCCATTTTTTCGGGAAAGCCAAACATGGATACGCATGCGATGTTGTCCCCGCCTGCTTTTGGTGCATCCTGCTTCATCTGCTTTCCGGCAAAATCCATTTCCCTGAGTGTCTCGAAGATACCGTCAAAGTCTACATCTCCCTCACCCATTGCCAGATGCTGGTGGATCGTCACATCCGCCTTTCCGCGTCCGTTGAGCCACGGAGGATTGGCAATATAGCGGCAGTCCATTGTCTGGTTAAAGGTATCTGCAAATAAAACATGTGTCAACTCATCTCCCGCATACTTCAGCATGGAGCGTACATCTCCTTTTCCCCCATCATAGAAGAAGCCATGTGGCGCTGAATATACATATCCCAGATTCGGTGAGCGGAAAGACTTCACCATATCACAGGTCTCATTATTTAATTCACAGAAATCATACGGATGGGACTGAATCTCTACGCGGATGCCTTCTTTTTCAATGAGCGGAAGCAGTTCCTCCATTGACTTAAACCACATCCCGTTACAGATCTCCTGCTGGTTCGGGTCTCCTGAAAGCTCGGTGTTAATGACCTTCACCCCCATGTCTCCTGCAATCTGTATCATCCTTTTCCAATTGGCTACGGCAAACTGCCTCTGCTCGTCGGTTGGGCCCGACCAGCAGTAAACAACAATAAAGGATGATATTTCAACACCTGTTTCTCTCAATGCTTTTTTATATTCCATCTCGCACTCCTTCGAGAAAAGCGGATGTTTGTAAAATGGGTTGATCCTTGGATGCGGGGACTGTTCGATATATTTATACCCCCAGTCCGCTGCCTGATGGACCATCCAGTTGATATCCATTGACTGCTTTGCCAAAACGTCTACATCAAATGCTATTTTCATGCTCTGTACCTCCTGTTTCGATTATTTCTGATAGAAATCCGGTGTCGGGTCCATCTCGATCTGAACAACGGTCTGTGTGTCTCTTGCTTTAGAAGCTGCAGCAGCCGTTACCTGTCCAACATAGCCGTCCCATGCAGTCGGCCCGTCAACTCTTCCCTCTTTTGTTGCATTGATCCATTCCTGTACCTCTACGTTATATGCCTCAACAAAACGTGTAGACCAGTCACTGTGGATCGCGTGTCCGCGCTGTGCATTTGCACATACCTGGATGTTAGCCGGTTCCGGAAGATTCAGGATGGCATCCTCACAGCAGACCTCACATTTAATATCATAGCAGTGTCCTGTATTAACAAATGCTTCCACATCAATCCTTACTCCGGATTTTGTTGTCAGGATCATGATCTGCGGGTCCATCAGGTCCTTATGTGTACGCCTTGTGTTCTTCGCAAATACGACCTCTGCCGTCGCATAATCTTCATCCAGCAGCCATCTGAGCACATCTATCTCGTGGATCATGGAGTTTTCCACTGCCATCGGTGTTGTGTAGCTTTCATCTACAGCCGGGTTCCTGTGTGCACAGTGAAGCATCAGTGGCTCGCCGTATGTACGGTTCTGGATGGCTTCTTTTAACTGACGGTATCCCGGATCATATCTTCTCATGAATCCGACCTGAACAAGCTGCTTTCCTCCTGCGATCTCTGCATCCACAATCCGTCTGCAGGCTTCCGCTTCCGGTGCAAGTGGCTTCTCACAAAATACATACTTCCCTGCTTTGATTGCTGCCATAACATACTGTTCATGGAAGGGGTCAATGGTTGTTACGATAACTGCGTCAATATCATCGGATGCAATCATTTCTTCTCCGTCTGCATAGAATTTACAGTCATACTTTTCAGCTACTGTTTTTCCAAATTCTACATTTACGTCCGCACATGCAGTCACCTTTGCTCCCTGCAGCTGTCCGTTAATTCTCTCAATGTGTGTCCTTCCGATTGCTCCGACTCCTACTACTCCAACTCTTAATTCCTGATTACTCATCTTTGTTTCCTCCTTATAATATGTGTGAAATTTATTTTTTTAAAGAGCTCGTGCTCTTTAATATGTATAAAAAAATGGACTTCTAATCATCCTTCTGCCTCTTCTCTACATATGCTAAAATTAACTCTGCCGCATCCTCAAGACTGATCCTGCTCGTATTGAGCATCATATCATAATTATTGCAGTCGCCCCTTTTCAGCCCTGTGTAATACTGATAATACTCAGCTCTGTTTTTGTCTTCCTTTTCCAGTTCCTCCACTGTCGCACTGCCATACAGTTCCTTTGCTCTCTTTTCCTTAAATTCCCTGTCCGCATAGATGAAGAAGGAATAGTGGTTCTCATACTCTTTCAGTACATAATCTGAACATCTCCCCAGAAATACACAGGACCCCTGCATTGCAAGTTTCTGTATGATTCGGGCCTGTTCCAGAAACATCTGGTTATAAACCGGGATATTCCCCATTCCCATAACACCTGTGATACCGCCCAGACCGATGTTCCCTCTGTCATAAGCCAGCTTGTTCACAGAGTCAATATCTACGGATTCTGCCCCTATTTCCTGAGCTGCCAGGTATAGGATCTGCCGGTCGTAACATCTTACCTTCATCTTTTCTGCCAGGATATCACTGAGTTCTTTTCCACCGCTTCCATATTGACGGCTGATTGATATGATTGTATTCTTTAACAAACTCACCTCTCCTTTCTGTCTGTAAAGAGCTCGTGCTCTTAACTTGCTTTTACTATACTCTCTTTTCAAAATATTGTCTATTGCCATTTTTACCTAATCTGTAGTGAAATTATTGTGAATAATTACCAACTAAAACAGGGCATCATGATTTAACCGAATCATGATGCCCTGTATTTATAATATCTTTTTCCTGATGTCCCTCTGTAAAGTATCCTTTTTCTAAAAGAGCCGCCCACGCATCTTATTCCATATATGTCCCTGCACATACTCATATGCGCGGTCGTATATCCATAATCCGGCCTGTCCCGCTGCAATGATTCCGGCCAGCCACACGGCAGACAGACTTCTACCGAACAACAGCTTCTGGAAAAAGAAGAGGATGGGAATATACATCAGATTAAATATGACATATTTCACCGCCCAGAACAGTAACTTCCTGTTCACATTTCTTTTGATCTTCCCGATATAACAGTAGCTCACTTCTACAGCTAAAATATAAAATCCCATCGCGGCAAAAGAAACTACGTACAGCTTATTCGGTGCTACCATAAATCCAAGCAGGACGGCAGCCAGATAGAAGGCTCCTCCTGTCCTCATACCAGCCTCACGTATGAATATTCCTACAAAATAAGAAGCGGCCGCCAGTAAAAACAGCGTATTGGACTCAATGACGCTCCCCAGTACCATACAGACGATTATCAGTGCGAGCAGCAGCCCGCCGAAAGCCATCTTTTTCGCATTTACATGCATGAACAAAGATCTCCTCCCATACATTCACATAATGAATCTGCACACCAGAGGTCACAGCACAGGTTTCCCGTGCCGCAAGACTGATTGCCTGAACCGTAGCCTCCGCCATAAGGATTATTCTGGTATCTCCTGCTGTTCCAGTCGAGCTGGTTCAGCAGCTGGCGGTACTGCGGATTATTGGGTTCCATATTCACAGCCTGGCCCGCATGGTCTCTGGCCAGGACATTATTCCCCATTCCTGCATTCGCTGCCGCACTCAGATAATACCACTGTGCATTCCTGTTCGGCATGCGGTTCAAAAGATTAAGGGCGTCATTAAAGCGTCTGGAATTAATGAAATTGTAAACAGCCTGCATCTCTACATCCTGTTGTCCTCCCCCACTGTAACTGCTCTGCTGGTAGCTGCCGGCGCCCCTGCCGTAATTATAGCCGCCGTTATATCCGCCATTCTCTCTTTCTTTCATAATAACGTCGTATGCTTCCTGCACCTCTTTGAACTTCTCCTCCGCCAGATCAGCCAGCGGATTATTCACATTCGCATCCGGATGATATTTCCTTGTCAGGTCTCTGTATGCTTTCTTTATCTCATCATCCGATGCATTCTGGGGCACCCCCAGAACATCATATGGATTTTTCGTCATGACTCTTGTCCTCACTTTTCTTCTTTTGTTCCTGAATCTTTCGATATCGGGTCCACACACCATCATATAATATATTTCTCAGAATGTCTACATCCAAAAGGCATGGAAGTCCTTCAAACTGTGCACTGCATTCTGCAATCATCATACACAGCATCTCTTTGCAGCGCTCCTCATAATCTTCTTTCTGCCGTAATTCCTTCAGGGGATTGTAGCAGCCCTCCTTCAGGTCCTTGTCCAGGTCCTCATAGGCATCCATAAGATAGATGAACTTACCCAGGAAAAATCCCATCCTGCGCAGCCTCTGCTCCCACTGGTCTTCCTTATATACAAAAAGCTCCGCCATCAGGCGGCCAAAACAGCCGGCTGTCTTATCTATATCTGCAGAACCTTCTTTTTCATATTCAGACAGCTCCTTTAATTCCTTCTGGATCACACGGCTCTGCCTTGGATAATTCCTGATGATTTTCTTCACCCTGCCGCGCAGGGCATAAGTTCCCGCAAAGCCGCTAACTTTCTTCTCATCTATCCAGTCATCCTTCATATGATAGTAAGTCAGGATCATATTCATATCTGCCGCATACTCTGTAAACTCATTCTGAAGCATATCCTGCTTCTTCACAGGGTGCACTTTACAGCGGTGAGTAGAATGCTGAGTCTCACTTTCATACAGGGAAGTAAGCAGAATCACAGAAAACGTCATATCATATGACAGCGTCAGCTGCCCCAGACTCCCATACCGTTCCTTTAAGGTCCTGCACAGACCACAATAATATGCCTTATATTTTCTCAAGTCCTTGACCTTAAGCTCAGGTTCACTAATCGTTATATAACCAAACATAAATCTCCTGAACAATGTATATGGAAAATACACTGTCTTCCTTTCACGGTTTACCGGTATCAATTGTACAGGTTTACTTCACTGCACGTCTAGTTATTATAACATCAAAATATCATGTTGCAAAGGTGTGCGGGTAAACAAAATCGGAAATTGGTGGACTAGCGTTACTGTGCACGCCCGCAGGGTGTGAACAGTAACGGACGGGCTTTAGCCCCGCCGGCCTGCCTCCTTTGATTGGCTCATAATTTCTTCTACTGCCTTTATAACTTCTTTTATCTGTACCTCTGTAATGTCATCCATATGGAATCCGCCTGTACATACGACTGCCGCATTTTTCAATTTAGCCGTCTGCTCTGCAAGGTAACGGCAGATTTTCTCGTCTTTATGTCCTGTCAGATTCAGTACCGAGGAGGTTACGCTTATGCTGCCGTCCCCAGTCAGCGACGGACGGGGGACGGTAAGCACGGTGCATCCAATATGTGGTTTTGTGCCACCTGCCAGCAGGATGCTGTAATCTTCTCCGATTTTTGTGATTCGAACTGTTATTTTTGCAAACGGCAGTTCTTTTTCGTATGTTATATCCCCATCCATCTTCGATACTCCTTTGCTTCTATTTTAAATGGTTCTAATAGTTTTGCTGCTGTATGGTATATCATATCCTGAATATTTTCCGGCCGATGATAAAATGTCATCATCGGGGGGATGATTCTGACTCCGGGCAGCATGGACAGCTCTGACAGGTTCCTTAAGTGTATCGGGCTTAGCGGGGTCTCTCTGGCGGCCAGAACAAGGGGGCGCTGCTCCTTGATTGTTACATCGGCGGCTCTCAGAATCAGGTTATCCGCATAACCGATGTGGATACCCGCAATTGTCTTCATACTGCAGGGCACGATGAGCATTCCCTCCGTCTGGAAGGAACCACTGGCCGGCCCTGCGCCAATCTGCTCTTGCCCCAGCACATAGTCCGCCAAATCTGTAACTTCATGTACTGTATAGTCTGTCTCCTGTGCCAGTGTTATTTTAGCGCTTTCGCTCATGATTAACCATGACTCATACTGTGATTGTCCGCGGATTAGTTTCAGGCACTGTACCAGAATAGGAAGCCCGCTCGCGCCGGTCGCAGCAACTATGATTCTTTTTTTATCCATAAAAATCTGCTCCTGTCCACTTTTGTGCATCTACATCCAGAAAACGGGCCCGCACAAACCGCTCTTTCTGTGAAAATGGCACGGTACAGTCAAAAATAGTCTTGCAGGCAATTCCCTGATCCAGAATACTGGAAGAATAGGATGGAGAATTCGACGGATCCAGCGGATGGCACCTGACTCCCGGAATCGTAATGATGTCACGGTCTCCCTGAAATCTTGTATTCATGGCCCACAATACATCATTCATGTCAAAGCAGTCGACATCCTCATCGACAAGGAATATATGCTTGAGTTCACTGAATGCAGAAAACGCTAAAAGCGCCGCCTGCCTCTGTCTCCCCTCATCACTTGCCGCCCTTTTCTCAAACTGGAGGACTGCCATGTATTTCCCGCCGCCTGCAGAAGTACAGTAAACATTCTTCAGCCTCCCTGGCATTGCTTTCTCTACCATACCGTAAATACTGGCTTCCGTCGGGATTCCTGCCATTGAAACATGTTCTTCACTTGGTCCGATACATGTCTGCATAATCGGATGTTTCCGATGTGTGACAGCGGTCACCTTAATCAGCCGGCACTCCCCGCTCGCCGGACCTGTATAGCCCGGAAATTCAGGCATTGCATAGCCGGTATTACTGTTCTGGTCCTCTCTGACCCGGACGTTGGGAACCACCTCTCCCTCAATCACGTACTCCGCATTCGCGATTGCCTTTTCATCCACAGTCACACATGGACAAAGCTCAACAGGTTCTCCTCTGAGGGCACCTGCAACGGCCAGCTCATCATACCCCATCGGAGTTGTAGGCGGTTCAAAGCATGATCCAATCTCAATAGCCGGATCTACGCCGATACTAATCGAAATCGGCAGCCTCTGTCCCAGTTCTTCCGCCCGTTCAGCCATCGCCCCGATATGTCTGGCTCCGGGTGTAAAGAAAATCGAGAGTTCATCCTTTCCCTGAATACAGAGCCGGTGGATTGTCACATCACTCTCTTTCGTATCAGGATGCGATGCATAACACATGCCGAGCGTGATATACGGACCTGCATCATCCGGCGTGTTTGTCGGTGCCGGTACTAATTCTGCCAGATCAAAACCGGGATCTTCTGCCAGATGTACTACCTCCTGACACAGTGCCGGGCCTTCTGCCAGTACAGGCGGAACCGGATGATCAACACTCTTCCACAGCAGCTTTCCTAACTCCTGAGGCTTAGTATCCAAAAGGGCCGCCACTCTCTTTCTGCTGGCAAGTACGCCGATTGCAACCCTTGCCCCGGGGTGTCCTTTTACATGATTAAATATCATAGCCGGTCCCTCTTTTGTCGGACGCATTACTGTTCCACCTGCACCGACATACCGGTACACTCCTGACAATTCCGCTCTGGGATCCACCTCAACATCCGTCTCAATAAGCTGTCCGGGCATGTTTCCCAGCATGTCCAGCGCACTGCGCAAATCTTTTATTTTCTCAGCCATTTTCTTTCACTTTCTCCTTCCTTCTCGCCATAATTCACATCCTTAAAACAGATACAATAGCGATATTAACATAATTTTACCCTTTGAATACTACGCAATCAATTCAACTTATGGTATAATTGTTTCCAATATGGAATGAATAAAAGAGAGGAAATCCCTATGACATTTGACCAGTTAAAATATTTTATTGCCGTAGTTGAAGAAAATACCTTTTTTGACGCCGCAGAAACTTTGCATATCTCCCAGTCTTCCCTGTCCAAACAGATCATGAAGCTGGAAAAAGAACTGGACATCACACTGCTTGACAGAAGCAGGCGAAGCTGCTCTCTGACAGAAGCAGGGCAGTTCTTTTACCAGGAAGCTCTGCAGCTTACAAAACAGTACCGGCAGACACTTTTCGGACTTAAATGCTTCAGAGAAAACTGTGACAGTGAACTGCGTATTGGAACGCTGCCCATCCTGTCCCATTACCGTCTGATCCCTCTTATAAAAAAGTATTCAGAGATACACAGCCAGATTCATCTCGAAATCGACGAAGTGGAAGAAGTGGAATTAATCAACGGATTCAATGCAGGAAAATATGATCTCATCATTGCGAGAGAGCCTCTGCTGCGCCAGTGTTCCTGCGAGACCTCCATACTGGTACACGACGAACTGGCCGCAGTACTCCCCTCCTCCCACAGATATGCACACTCTTCCTCTGTCAGCCTTCCTGAACTTGCCTGCGAGGACTTTCTTTTGATGAACAGATACACTTCCGTATTTCACCTGTGTATGGAAGAATTTAAAAAATATGGCATCTCTGCAAATATCATCCGTAATGCACGTGCAGAATCTATAATCGGGGCCGTCGCCGCGAATGAGGGCATCAGCCTCCTCCCTATGAGTAATTTTGAGGTTTTCCGCCATCAGAACGTTGCTGCCCTTCCCCTGGCCCCCCCTGTACAGCTTCCTGTCGCTGCCGCCATGAAAAAAAATGGCAGCTCTGCACGAGCTGCCAAAGAGTTCATCTCTTACTTATGTAAAAATATAGAATAAAATTGGTTTCAGATTTCTATTCCGTCTCTGATTTTCCATCCGGCAAATCAATATCCGGGATACCAGTTATATGTACGTTCCTGTCTGTTCTGGCTTCAAGTGTCTCTGCCTTGATTACATCTCCAAGATCAATACCGGTTGTCTCTTTCATGCTTTCAATCAGCTTCTTCATGACAATCGGTACATTGCCTGCGACAGCATCCATGCCACTGCCTTCGCCACTTCCTCCGATGATCGTGATCTTATCGATCTGTTTCAGCGGCTCGGCAATGCTGGATGCGATATCCGGCAATACCTTAATCAGCATTTCTGCCATAGCAGCTTTATTGTACTTCTGGTAAGCATCCGCCTTTTTCTCCATTGATTCAGCCTCTGCAAGTCCTTTGGCACGTATTGCCTTAGCTTCCGCTTCTCCCTTTGCCTGCACACCTTCAGCCTCTTGTACCATCCTGTACTTCTCAGCTTCCGCCTGTGCTTTTTTGGCAATTGACTCCTGCTCCAGAGCATACTTGTCGGCTTCGGCCTGGATCTTCTTAGCAGCGGCTTCGCGTTCCATCTCAAACTGTCTCGCTTCTGCATCTTTCTGTCTGCGGTACAGTTCCGCATCAGAACGCTGCTGCTGTTCAAACTTCTTCGCTTCAGCTTCTTTCTTAATCTCTGCTTCCAGTGCCTTTTCTTTTACTTCTACCTCACGGGCTTTCAGCTCTACCTCACGTTCCTGGCGGGCGATGTTGGCATTCGCAGTCGTGATCTCGATTTCCTTACGCTGCTGTTCTTCCTGAATGCGGTATGCAGCATCCGCCTCTGCCTGCTTGATGTCGGCGTCTTTTTTCAACTCTGCTTTCTTGATCGCGAGTTCATTCTCACGCTGGGCAATCTCGGTCTGGGACGCAATCTGACGTTCATTGGCCATCTTATCAGCATCTGCCTTAGCCATCGCAATATCTCTCTCAGATTCAGCTTTTGCAATGGCAGCATCCTTTTTGATCTTCGCGGTATTATCCATACCCATATCATTGATCAGTCCGCTCTCATCTTCTACGTTCTGGATATTACAGGAAATAATCTCAATACCAAGCTTGCGCATATCAACCATCGCCTTGCCCTGCACCTGATTACCAAACTCATCCCTGTTATTGCAGATTGTTTTTAAATCCATTGTACCGATAATCTCCCTCATGTTACCCTGAAGGGAATCCTGCAGATCCATGATGATCTCTTCTGACTTTTTATTCAGGAAGTTCGTCATCGCAAGCTTAATCATCTCCGGCTCCGTGCTGACACGCACTTTTGCCACGGCATCAACCTGAATATTGATAAAGTCCAGCGTCGGAATATATCCTTCTGTCTTGATATCAATGGTTACCTGCTTTAGTGAAAGCTTATCCAGCCTCTGCAGAAATGGAATGCGAATCCCCGCCCGCCCAATCAGAATCTTAGGGTCTTTTTTGAATCCGGAAATGATAAATGCCGTGTCCGGCGGAGCTTTTACATATCCGCAGACGATGAAAATTAAAAGTAATGCAACGACAATGACAGCTATGATGATGCCTATGAAATCTCCTATGTAGAACATGTGTCTCTTCCTCCTCATATTGTGGCACATTACCGGCCCCTGTTCCGGCCGTCTGTATACCAATCTTGACTGGTGCCTGTTCGCTTTTGCGGCCTTCCCAGCCGCCTTCCCGCCCTCCTTATCGTGAGAATTTATTATGCTTTATTGTACCATAAATAGCACTGCTTTAAATAGTAGATTATGTTAATTTTCCGGAAATTCGTTTTTGAATCTCCTTATAGCGAGTCTGCCCGATGGGGAGCTGTGTTCCGTCACTCAAAGTCGCCTTATACCGGCAGATTTCCCGGATATAACGGATATTCACGAGATAGCTGTTGTGGATACGGACGAAATGGGGGTGTTCCATCTCATTCAGCGTTACCCTGGCAGTAATGGAATCCGTCTCTGTAGAAATGGTAGTAATCTTATCATCCGATTTCATATATATGATTTCACCGGGAAAGAAAAAATGGATATTGCCATTTAAGTCCTTTATCCTGATCTTTTCCATCTTCCCACCGGAAAGGATTTCTGTATTCACGCGGTCAAACACTCTTGCCTGCGGTGTCTGGTCCTGCGGCGCCTGTTCATTCTGAATATGGCAGGCATTGGCGTGAAGCAGATGCAGATCTTCTTTCTCCTGCTTCCAGACGAACGTAAAATGTACCCCGCTGGATAATGATGTGCCATCCGCTCCCCGGCTCGTTACTATAAATCTGCCATAAGTCACCCATGTATGCCGCTCATGCGTCAGCATAGCATACTCCTCCTGTGAAATCTCCAGTGGCGGCAGTTCCCCTTCCGACTCTATCGTTTTTAAAAACTTGTCACGCCCCTGAATATATTGTGAAGAATAATCCCCGACCCAGACAAAGTCTTCATCCAGCAGTTCAACAAAAGGAAGAAGCTGTTTGTTCATAAATGCGTGAATCAGCTCCCTCGATTTGTCCAGAATATTCTTTTCAGTATAACGCTGTTTTCCCATGTAAGCCACCTCCGGTTTGCCCTGAAACGTTGAAGATCAGCTGTGCTTTACCTCCTCATAAACGAAACAGTCTTTTATATGGTCATTGACGATACCTGTCGCCTGAAGGAATGAATATACGATAGTTGTTCCCAGAAATTTAAATCCCATTTTTTTCAAGTCCTTGCTTATCCGGTCAGAAAGCGCGGTGTTCGCAGGCAAATCTTCTATATTATCCCAGTGCCCGGTCACGGGAGTGCCGTCTACATATGACCATATAAACTTATCAAAACTTCCGTACTCCTCCTGAATCTTCAAAAAGAGATTCGCATTATTAACAGCGGCTGATATCTTCCGCCGGTTCCTTATGATTTTCTCGTTCGACATAAGCTCTTCAATCTTATCATCCCCGTAATGTGCAACCTTCTCCGGGTCAAAACCATCGAATGCTTCACGGAATGCCTCTCTTTTTTTCAGGATTGTGATCCACGACAGTCCTGCCTGCATACTTTCCAGAATCAGCATCTCAAACAATTTGGCGTCGTCATGAACCGGCCGTCCCCATTCATTATCATGGTAGTCTATGTATATGGGAGTATCTCCCGCCCAGGAACATCTTGTCTTATTATCCATACTGCTGTTATCCTTTCATTCGATTATAATATCATACAAATCATCAAATGAGATCTTTGTATTCACAATTTTAAGAAGTCTGGCTGTCTCATCTATCCTTGACACCATCCCTGTCAGCTTCAGATACTCATGATTGGAAAAATAAATGACTGTTATGATATCATTTTTATGAACCTGCCTGAGTTTCTGATCCAGTTCCTTCTGGTACTCTTCTGACAGTTCCCGCTTTGGGACCACAATTTTTTCTTTTTTCTTCAATGCCTCCGGATAACCTTTTAAGGCCGCAAACGGCATGAACTGCTTTGCCCGCTCTTCCCTGCTCATTTTACTATTCACTGCGGTGTCCTCCGATCTGCCGGTTACGTTCTATTGTCGTTCCATTTTCCATCAGATTCATGCCTTTTAATATCGCATTCTTACCATACTTTTCCTTGATATTAAGCATCGCCTGCTGCATGCGGTGTTCCCTTTCCAGTCCGGTCGGGTCTGTAAACAGGTCATACTGCTGGTATGCCTCATCTATGACATGATTGAATGTGAGATATACCCTGCGGACTGCCGTGAATCTGTCTACAATCCTTTCATACAGCTTCAGTGCATACGACCTGATCTGCCGGGCGGAGCTTGTCGTAACCGTCATGGAGATCGTACCGTGCGCAGATTTTTTTTCTATCCGGTTACTGTATCCAACATGAAGCGTGAGAGAATCCGTAACCAGCCCCTTATCCACCAGTTCCAGACAGAGCAGTTCTGCCATCTCCTTGACAATGAGTTTCCCTTCCTCATAATGATAATCCCGGCTCAATACCTGCCCGCTGGATATGGAATTTGATTTTGCCTTGTAATTCTTAATATCCGCTATCGTCGTTGGCTCCCGTCCCCATGCATGGTCGATCAGAAGTTCCGCATCTATGCCGAATAGCTGATAGAGAAGCCCTTCATCTGCCCGGGCTATCTCTCCCATCGTCGTAATCCCCACCCGCTCCAGACGGACGGCCGTCCCTGTACCGATCCTCCAGAAATCTTTGAGCGGTTTGTGGGTCCACAGTGTCCCACGGTATGATGCTTCATCAAGGATGCCTATATGGTCGGGCACATGCTTCGCCGTAATATCCAATGCAATCTTAGCCAGATACAGGTTCGTGCCAATCCCGCAGGTGGCAGTAATCCCTGTGCTGTCCATGATGTCCTGCATGATCCTCATACCCAGCTCCTTTGCCGTCATCTGGTACATTGACAGATAGTCGGTCACATCCATAAAAACCTCGTCCACAGAATACACATGGATGTCCGCACTTTCTATATATTTCAGGTAAATGGCATAGATTTCAGCAGAATAATCGATGTACAACTGCATCCTCGGCGGTGCCATGATATATTCGATGTTCTTTGGAATCTGGAAAACCCTGCATCTACCGGGTACTCCCAGCTCTTTCATCGCCGGCGAAACGGCCAGACAGATCGTCTTTTCCGACCTTTCAGGGTCTGCCACTACCAGATTCGTCTCCAGCGGGTCCAGACCACGCTCCACACATTCTACGGATGCATAAAAGCACTTCAGATCTATACAGATATAGACTTTATCTCCGGTCATATTCACTGCCGCCCTTTCTTAGGCCAGTGATACCGGCTTAGATCTACCCCTTCCAGACGCAGGAGTGCTTCTTTTTTTTCTATTCCGCCTGCATATCCGGTCAGGCTCCCGTCGCTCCCCACTACACGGTGGCAGGGTATCACAATGGAAATCGGGTTGTGTCCGACTGCGCCCCCGACAGCCTGGGCGGACATACGGCTAAGTCCCTTCTTTACAGCGAGTCTCTCTGCAATTTCTCCATAAGTCATGACACTCCCATATGGGATCTCACAGAGTATCTTCCAGACTTCCTGTCTGAACTCACTGCCGGCAGGAGCCAGAGGAAGCTTCGATATCCCGGGCTTCATTCCTGCAAAATACCGGTCAAGCCAGTCTTTCGCAGACTGCAGGACCGGGATGTTATCATTTTCCGTTGGTTCTTCCTTAAGTGTTCCATAAAAATACTTCTGACCGTCCAGCCACAGGCCTGACAGATTCACCCCGTCAGATACAATTGTAATCCCGCCTGCCGGTGAGGAATAGTGTGCTGAATAATACATGGGCGCCCTCCTTTTGCTTTTTATTCTATCAGAACATTCGTTCGTTTTCAAGGTCTTATTTTAAATCCTACGGACAAATTTCCCCACGGCAGGTAAATCAATACTTCTACTTATTCCTTATAAGAAAGCGCTTCCTCAATTACCTTCTGTTTTTGTGACTTAAGATATTCGATGCTTACAGCCTTTACTTTCAGTCTCCAGATAACGTAAACTGCAACTATTAGAATTGTCGCAAATGAAGCAATAATAAATCCAAAACTTTGTCCTGCACAGGAACCATAAATCATATATCCACAGGCAATCAAACCTACGCTGCAAAATATGTAGTAAACAGGAATCGGCATTGCATGCAGGAAAGAACATTTCCAGGGTTCCGGATATTTTTTAGGCAGAGCCATGCATTTTACAACAGCAAAGAAAATAATAATGTAAAATACCAGATTCGTCAGCGATACTATTGTATCAAATGAAATATTAAATATAATCGGAATCAATGTAATCAGATACAATGCAGTCATGGAAACATACGGCCATCCATTCTTCGCTTTCTTTTTAAATACAGGGGGGATCCATCCTTCATCTGCCATCTGCATGATCGGATAACGGAAGGTTGTAACCGATGTAAATAAAGAAGTCAGCAGTGCCAGTACTGCCCCGCACAGTATAAATGCCACAAACACACCTTTCGGGAAAATATACTGGGCTACAACAGAAAGATCCTTATTGGCAACCTGCTCAATGGGAAGTACTCCCGTTGCAACGAAAACAATCAATGTAGAAATAACCAAAACAATCAGACTGCAGCCAATCATGGCTTTTGGCGCTTCTCTCGTAGGTCTTTTCAATTCAGAGCTTAAACTTACCGGAACTAATGTACAGCCAAGTACTGCATATAAGCACATATTGCAGGCTGCCGCAAAATTTGAAAAACCACAGTCAAAAAAGCCACCCTCACTTATATATTTTGAAAAATTTATCTTAGGAAGACCCATTATTACAAATAGTAATAAAGCTCCTAACAGTATGACCGTCATAGCGCTCTCTACTTTTCCCCCAAATTTCGTACCAAAATAGCTGATTCCAAAAAACAGCGTGATAATACCAATTGACAGCAGTTTGCTCTCTGAAGGTACGGAAGTAATGACAGATGACGTATAGGAAATCGCGGATGTTGCATATCCTGCCATAGTCAGTGAGGCAATCAGCCAGAGGAATCCGTAAATTCCACTAACAACAGGCGGCATAAGGAATGCCATCTGGCTGTAATCCCCTCCTTTTAAAGGAAACATCGAGGCTATAATAAAGTTAAAGAGTTGTGCAAAGAAAGCCAGCAGCACACCCATAATCATTGCAAAAATGGCTCCTTTCCCAGCCAGTCCTATCGCTATCGGAAGCAGGATAAAGAGACCTGAACCAATGACGCCGCCAATCGTATAACTATAAAGTTCCAATGTTGTCAGCTTTGTGGATTTCATAAAATACCTCCTTATTTATAGAAATAATTCTACTTGAATTGACTGCAGATTCTTGAAAATGCTTCTTCTAAACGGATGCGGGGGATGGATGTGCAGACACGGATATATCCTGGTGAGCCTCCCTCATCAAAATCTCTTCCTTGTTCCACGAAAACACCTGCTTTATTATAACAGCGGTCTAACAGTTCATCATCTGACAGTCCATAAGCTGAAAAATCCATCCACAGCAGATATGTTCCTTCCGGCCTCCATACCTTTACTTCGGGCATATTTTCTTTTAAAAATGCGATGACAAAATCAATATTTTCATCCAGATATTCCCGCAGCTGTTCGAACCACTCTTCCCCTTCGTTATAGGCTGCTTTCACCGCCTCCAGAACAAATGGTGTCGGGTTACAGTGAAGCTGTTCTGCAGTTTTACATCTTAGCGCTTTATCTTTTATAATCAGATGGCTTGCTTCCAAAGATGCAAGATTAAACGATTTACTTGCTCCTGCACACACAATCAGGTTTTGTGCATCTGTTATCTTTCCTATCGGTGTAAATACTGTTTCTCTGCGTACAATATCCCCGTGTATCTCGTCAGCAATCACGACCACATCATTTTTGGTACATATGTCATATATCCGCTTTAATTCATCTGCTGTCCACACACGCCCGACAGGATTATGCGGACTGCATAATAGAAAAGCTTTCACTTCTGCCAGTGCCGTCTTTTTTTCAAAATCCTCCCAGTTAACCGTATAGTATCCGTCATTATCTAGTAAATGGCTTTTCACTACCTTGCGGTCTGCGTTCCGGATGGTTGAATAAAACGGAGTATATACCGGGGGTGTGACAAGTATGCTGTCACCATACCCAGAAACCGCCTTAATTGCAGCAGTAATTCCTGTAAGCGTCCCTGCACTGTATAAAATTTCCTCTCTTTTCACATGCCAGTCATGTCTTCTGGCGTACCAGCCAATAATGGCTTCATAATACCCATTGTGCAGACTGGGGTGGGTAAAGCAGTAACCATAAAGATTAAAATCTACTACTTTCTGGAGCGCTGTCCTGATACACGGGGCACACCGGAAATCCATATCAGCAACATCAATTGGTATAAAATCGGCAGGAACAGGCCCCCAATTAAACTCTGCCATATACTCATCCGTGACATCATATTCCATACTGTTTGTACCGCGCCGGTCAATTATTTCGTCGAAATCAAATTTCATCTGAATACCTCCTGTTGTAAAATACATAGTTACAGATTCTGCACTGCATTACTATGCATAACATTAAAGTTATTTAATTATTAAGCTGCTTAACTTTTATTTTAATATAATACCACTGTCTAAAATTGTCAATACATTTATGTTTTTTACCATATTTTTGTTATATTTTCACAAAAACAAGCATAAAAAAAGAGCCCCTGATGCAAAGAAAAAATCCTGTTAACAGGATTCTCTTGCACCAGAAAACTCATTATTTTGAAACATCATAATTGCGGCTGCGCTTAATATCTTCCCTGTATGCAGCATTCAGCATTTTCTGAACTGCTATATGATTCTGCAATTCTTCTTCTGAAAAGTCCTCCAGCATATGATAGGTGGTCCGCTGGCATAAGTGGTTGAATTCTACATGGTCTTTGTATAATTCTTCCCCCTTTTTAGTAAGGCACAAATTATAAATGCGGTTATTCTGGTCATTCCGCGTCTGGTCTACATATCCTTTACTACGCAATTTCCTTACGATCTGTGAACACGCACTTGTTGTCTTTTTCAAAATCATTCCCAGCTCAGTTACCGTAATACCGGGATGTTCTGCAATCAAATCTACAATATGGCCTTCTGTCTGAAACAATATATGATTTCCATAATGATGAGGAAGGGTGTCATACTCACACATTAAATCATATGCCTCATCCTGTGCATTCCATAGCTGTTCAAAAAGCTTATAGCGGTCTTCTTCCATGTCTAACTCTACTCCTTTATCGGCTTAATCTTGCATTCAATGGCTTCCTGCGTCGATTTCGTACTGCTGCCTCATCAATTCTTTTATAAGTATACAATTATAAAGTATAGAAATCAATAAATAGCTAATAAATTTCTGTCACTTTATCGGCCCCGGTGCAATGCAGCTAAGTGCACGGCACGGTGGGAACAGTAATGCTCTGCCCTTATGATATGTCCATATACACAATATATATTTTTATATTTTTCATGATTAAATTAATTTTTTCAATATTTATATTAAAATATTTAATTTATATATTGATTTTTTTAATATCTGTGTTATATTATTAGTAGAAGCAATCGAAAGGGAGTGATTATATGAACAAAGTCATCAGCCGCTGCCCCATCTGCAATAACGAGCTGACCGTAGTCAGGCTGAAATGCGATTCCTGTGAAACCGTGATCGAGAATAATTTCAGACTCAGCAAATTTGATTATCTGTCCGACGAGGAGCTCTATTTTACAGAGACTTTCATACGGTGCAGGGGCAATATCAAAGAGATGGAAAAGGAACTGGGTATCTCTTACCCAACCGTCCGCTCCAGACTGGATTCTGTCATAAAAAAGCTGGGCTATGAGACAGAATCCTCCGACCAGAAGTCAAAAAAGAAGGAGGAGATACTCCGGGCTCTGGAAAATAAGGAGATAACTGCTGAAGAGGCACTCGCACAGTTGAAATAGTGTGACCTAAGAAGGAAATGAAAGCTTCACCGCGGGTATACCGCGGTATCTTTAAAATGAAAAGGAGAATTGACATGGATGAAACATTAAGAATTTTAAAAATGATCGAGGATGGAACGATTACCGCAGAACAGGGGGCAGAGCTTATGTCTGCCATTAACACAGAACTGAGCGTACCACAGGCTGCAGTCACAAAAACAGGGTATGATAAGAAAATGTTCCGTATCATCGTAGACAGCACGACCGGAGACAAAGTGAAAGTCCAGTTCCCGGTTGGTGCGATTAAGAAGATTCTCAAAGTAACGGGGAAACTCCCGATACCGGAAGCGGATCTTGAGGGATTCGATCTGCCCGCTATGATGGATGCCATTCTCGAATGTCTGGAAGACGAAACCGACGGGGATTTCGTCAATGTGGAAGCCGCTGACGGAACAACCGTTCGGATATATGTTGACAAATAAGAGGATGCTGTTATGAAGATAAAGATCAGGACAACGGGATTTCATTTATCCATTCCCGTCCCCATCGGCATGGCCGGGTTCGTTATCAGGGTGATCCCGGAACACGTCTTTCTGGAAATGAATAGGAATATACCCGAACCTTATTCCGGTTTGGTTACAAAAGAGAATGTGCGGATGATTCTGGAAGAATGTCAGGATATTCTTAAAGAGAATAAAGGGCTTGAGGTGGTTCATGTGGAGGCTGCTGACGGAACCTTTGTGTCCATACGAATATAGAAAGTATGAGACGTACTTTCCACGTATGAAACAAGAATCATAGAGGGAGATCTGCTAATTAAAGCATGGTCTCCCTCTCCTTGTTCACATGGCTACATATTCTCTTTCAGTACATCATGGTCTCTTAACAGCTTCTCTATTACGGTTCCCTTAACAAGGCCGATCAAAGGCTTTTTCAGTACATTGAGCGGTCCGGGCAGTTCGATCTCGAGCGGGGATTTTCCATCCATCAGTTTTACGGAGCTGTCGAGCAGTTCACGGATATCATACACACTTCCCCATACTTCTGGAACGCCCCTGTCGACGCCGAGCAGTCCATAAACCGCTTCCATAGCCGTTCTTACTGAGTATTCTGTTGTGAAAACAGTATCCCTCGGTGTCTCGGCAAATTGTCCGAGAAAGGCAAAGTTCACACAGCCATCCGGGATGACGTCCGGCCTGTCACCTTTTGTCCTTGGCATAAAGAATGCTGTGATGTACGGCATCATGGTCGGTACACATACGGCACTGTTTTCAGCCAGATCAGGAATCAGTTCGACCGGAACACCTAAGTGGAACAGCCATTCTTCGGTAATCTCTTTTCCGGTACATTCTTTCATCGGCTTTTTCACATAATCCCCGGGCACATCTGTAAATAACCCATATACCCAGACGCATACCTTCTCCGGGTCCTGATCCTTGAACTGTCCCTGTCTGTTTATTGTCCAGCTCATCAGCCATTTAGAATCCTTACAGCTTACGATACCGCCTGTAACGACTTTTCCGCTTCTTGGGTCACGTTTACAGATATTTGTAATATAAGGGATAATCTTATCATCCAGTGTTGTAATTGTGGCGGATTCCCAGTTCGTCTTCTGGATATCAGAGCAGAACTTCTCCGGATGTCCGAAGGACGGGTCCTGTTTAGCAATGTTTTTCCAGAGGCTCCAGCATCCGCTGGTCCTTACTTCCGCGTCGCCGTTCGGTGCATGATTCTGATCGCCATAAATTGTTCCCTCCGTACAGCTGCCGTTTGTCACGAATACAAGGTCATTTTCGGTCAGAAGGATTCCTTTTTCAACGCCCTTCACTTTACACTCAATAGCTGTTGCGACTTTTTTGCTGCCTTTGCAGTCAAAGATAACATTCGTCACTTCCGTGTTGAACTGGAAATCAACGCCTGCCTTTTCCAGATATCTCTGCATTGGAAGAATCAGTGATTCATACTGGTTGTATTTTGTAAATTTGAGGGCGCTGAAATCCGGCAGGCCTCCGATATGGTGGATAAATCTCTGGAAATATAATTTCATTTCCAAGGCACTGTGCCAGTTCTCGAATGCAAACATGGTCCTCCAGTACAGCCAGAATGTGGAATCGAATACTTCTTCGTCAAACACATCTTCGATCGTTTTATCGTAAAGGTCCTCGTCTTTTGTCATGAAAAGTTTCATGATTTCCATGCAGCCCTTCTGGCTTAAGTTGAACTTTCCGTCCGTATGTGCATCTTCTCCCCTGTTCACAGTTGCCCGGCACAGAGAGTAATTCGGGTCATGTTTGTTCAGCCAGTAATACTCATCTAATACGGAGACATCCGGCGTCTCGATGGAAGGGATGCTATGGAACAAATCCCACAGGCATTCGAAATGATTTTCCATCTCTCTTCCACCCCTCATGATATAGCCGCGGGTGGAATCGTATATACCGTCACAGGCTCCTCCTGCAATATCCATCGCCTCCAGTATGTGAATGTGGGAGCCCTCCATCTGGCCGTCCCTCACGAGGAAACATGCTGCTGCAAGGGATGCGAGTCCGCTTCCTACGATGTACGCATTTTTTTCATCCACGCCTTCCGGCTTCTCCGGACGGGCAAATGCTTCATAGTTTCCATTCGTATACCGGATTCCCTTACTATTTTTCTCGTCTTTTCCACGCTCTGTATTTCGGTATTCGTTTTCCTCTGATACAGTTGCTTTTTCTTTATTTTCGTCTTTTTTATTTTCTCTTGATTTCTTTGCATATAATGCAGCTGCACCTGCACCTACTGCAATTGCAGAAGCAACACCAAATTTTGTTCCTTTTTTTGCCATAGCTGTTACCGCCTTTCTGAAGTATCTTTTTCTTTGCTACAGCTACATCATAGTCCTGAAGGTTATATCCCGCAATTTACAAAACAGGGGATTTGATAAGTTTTTTATCAAATCCCCTGTTTTGTATAATACATGTAACTGTTCGGGTACATGAGCAGTTACGAAATCATATCTTTTTAAGAATTATGAGCGGCTGCTGAAATTCTGGATAGAGTTTGCTATATTTCCTTTCAGGGTAATGCTGAGTTTATCCGTGATATCCCCATAATCCTCCTTCATCCCGTCCTTAATCCAGTCCAGCATGATTCCCACGAACCCGTATTTGTAAAAATCTGCAATGAAGGCCATTTCCTCTTCCGTAATATCAAACCCCGCTGACTTCTCCTCCACAACACCGATCAAAAGGCTGTGGGTCAGCTTGAACAGATAATTCTCGATCTGCTCACGGCTGAGCGTACGGTACACGTTCATGATAAAGGGCTTATTTTCAATGACAGCCTCAAAAATCTGCTGCAATCCTTCCTGCCATGTATCATAAGTTTTCTTTCCCTGAAGCGCCCGTCTGGCATCCTCCAGACATACCCATTCGATCAGGTCATATATATCTTTAAAATGATAGTAAAAAGCCATGCGGCTGATTCCACAGTCATTCGTTATATCGCTGATTGTAATCTTATCCACCGGCTTTTGCAGGAGCAGTTTTTTCAAAGACGTTTCCAGTGCATATTTTGTTGTATTTGACATGATGAACTCCTTCCTCTTGGCATCGCAAAATAGATTGCTTACCTGAATTGTACACAATTTTTATGAAAAAGGAAAGAGTCCTCTCTTACATTATCTACTTAATCAATTCCACTTCTACCGGGATGGATTTTTCCACACTCACACCGCTGATCATCTTCAATGCTGTCAATACGGCGGTCTCCCCCATAAGCTCCGGCTTCTGTGCAACCGTTGCCGCCATTTTTCCTGCCTTTACTGCTGCCACTGCATCATCAGTCGCGTCGAAACCGACCACTTTGATATCCTTCCCGGATGCAGCGATCGCCTCTACGGCTCCGAGCGCCATCTCATCATTGTGTGCAAATACACCCTTGATCGCACCATCAGACTGCAGGATATTTTCCATAACGTTCATCCCCTCTGCACGGTTAAAATTTGCAGACTGGCTTGCCACAACGTCAAAGTCCTGATCCGCTACCAGATGGAAGCCATCTCCGCGGTCAATTGTTGCAGATGCGCCCGGAACACCCTGAATCTCCGCAACCTTCGCGCCTTCTCCAATCAGTTCCTTCAGGTACTCCGTTGCCATCTTTGCACCCTCCACGTTATCAGATGCGATCTGGCAGTCTACTTCCGCACCATTTACCACACGGTCCACAGAAATGACTTTGATCCCTTTTGACAGCGCATCTTTTACGACAGGGCCCACTGCATCAGAATCTACCGGATTAACGATCAGCACGCTCACGTTTCTGGAAATCAGGTCTTCGATGTCACTTGTCTGCTTAGCTGCGTCATCTCCGGCATCTACGACGATCAGATCTACATCTTCCTCTGCCGCTGTTTCCTTTGCCCCGTCAGAAAGGGATACGAAGAACGGGTTATTCAGTGTGGATACAGAGAATCCGATTGCCCCGCTTCCCTCCGAAACAGTTCCCGAATTATCCTCTCCGTCTATTGTGATTGCATTGCATCCTGTAGCTGTAAATAAGACTGCACATGCCAGTGCTGATACTATTAATTTCTTTAATCTCATAACTTTCACCTTTCCTTTCTCTAACGCTTGCGGTCTGACAGCACTGCAACGAGGATGACAAGACCCTTGATGACGTCCTGATAATAGGATGAAACGCCTAAGATATTCAGTCCGTTATTCAATACTGCAATGATCAGCACA
This sequence comes from Clostridium sp. AF19-22AC, assembly GCF_003479085.1. Taxonomy (NCBI): domain Bacteria; kingdom Bacillati; phylum Bacillota; class Clostridia; order Eubacteriales; family Clostridiaceae; genus Clostridium; species Clostridium sp. AF19-22AC. The sequence goes on from NZ_QUGN01000003.1 coordinate 328,534, forward strand.
CCGATCAGTGTCCCGTATATTTTTCCACGTCCGCCGCTCATACTTGTTCCGCCAAGCGCTACTGCCGCGATTGCATCCAGTTCATATCCGTCACCGAGTGTCGGCTGTGCGGAACCGAGTCTGGAGAGCAGGATCAGACCTGAAAGAGCTGCCATGAAACCTGAAATTGCATACGCTATAATTTTCGTCCTGTGAATATTGATCCCGGCGAGTTTTGCACACTTTGCATTGCTTCCGGTTGCATAGATTGCACGTCCGAACGTTGTTTTCTGCAGCAGGATGTAAAATCCGATAAAAATAAGAAGCAACAGGATAACCGGGATCGGAATGTGGTAGAAATTCCCTTTTCCAACAACTTTCAATGTAAAACTGTCTCCAAGGTTGGAAATCGGCTTTCCATTTGTAAAAATCATTGTCAGGCCCCGGTAAACTGTCATCGTAATTAATGTTGCAATAAACGGCTGGAGCCTTCCTTTTGTTACAAGTACACCGCTCACACAGCCGAGCAGGATCCCGATCACAAGTGCAAGGAGCATTGCCAGACCTGCCGGCACGCCGCTTACGATCATGCCTGCACACAACGCGGTCGAAAGGGCGAGCACAGAGCCGACCGACAGGTCGATGGCATCTGTCAGGATGACGCACGTCATGCCGAATGCGATCAGTCCGTTGATGGAAGACTGGCGCAGCAGGGATAAAAAGTTATTCCATGTTCTGAATTCAGGGCTTACACAGCTGATTCCCACTACAAGCAGAATCAACGCGATCAGGGCGCCCAGGTCCTGGGCATGATTTAAAATTTTCTTTTTCTCATTCATTAGATTGTTCCTCCTGTTGCTAACGTCATAACATTTTCCTGATTTGCTTCCTCTTTGCTTATAATTCCTCTGACAAGGCCTTCACGCACTACCATGATCCGGTCGCTCATCCCGAGGACTTCCGGCAGTTCAGAGGAAACCATGATGATCGCCACACCCTTTGCCGCCAGCTTGTTAATGATTGTATAAATCTCTTTTTTTGCACCAATATCCACACCACGTGTTGGTTCATCCAGAATGAGGATTTTCGGGTCTGTATAAATCCATTTTGCAAACACAACCTTCTGCTGGTTTCCGCCGCTTAAGTTGTTACATTCGTGATCCGGTCCGAAGCATTTAATGTGGAGTTCCTCTATCGCCCTGCTTACCAGATCTGCCTCTTTTTTCTTCTTTAAAAATACATTCCGGCTGGATACTTTATCCAGATTGGCAAGTGCAACGTTTGTCTGAATGCTTTCTTCCAGCATCAGACCTTCTGTCTTTCTGTCCTCCGTGATAAATCCAATCCCGTATTTCATTGCCTGCATGGGTGACTTAATCTGTACTTCTCTGCCTTCAATCAGGATATGTCCGCTGTCATAGGGGAGGTTCCCGAAAATTGCCTGCATGATCTCCGTACGCCCGGCGCCCATGAGTCCGGATACCCCAAGCACTTCGCCCGCACGGACTGAAAAGCTTATGTTCTGGAAAACGCCCTCTTTTGTAAGGCCTTCCACACTAAGTATTTCTTCTTTTATTTCACAGCTTCGTGCAGGATAGCGCTCCCCGATCTCACGCCCGATCATCATCTTGACAATTTCATTCATGTTTGTATCCGGGATGTTCTTCGTTCCCACATAAGTTCCGTCCCGCAGCACAGAAATACGGTCGCAGAGTTCAAAAATCTCTTCCATGCGGTGGGATATGTAAACGATGGAAACACCTGATTTCCGAAGCCCCTGAATGACTTCAAAAAGCACTGCTGTCTCGCTCTGTGTAAGTGCTGCCGTCGGCTCATCCATGATAATGACTTTGGCATCCACCATCAGCGCTTTACAGATCTCTATCATCTGCTGCTGCCCGACAGACAGATTGGACATCGTCTCTGCCGGGGAGATGGATACTCCCAGTCTGTTCAGTGCTTCCTCCGCTTTTTTCCTCATTGTCTTGGAATCACAGAGGCCGAATCTTCCTTTGATCTCCTTCCCCATGAAAAGGTTTTCTTCCACCGTCAGATCAAACAGCACATTTAATTCCTGATGGATAAATACGATTCCGTCCTTCTCCGCTTCCTGGGGATTCCTGTAGTGGACCTCTTTCCCATCCACATACACTTCCCCGGCATCCTTTGTATATACGCCGGTCAGTATCTTCATCAGTGTGGATTTTCCGGCGCCATTTTCCCCCATCAGCGCATGGACTTCCCCGTCACCTAAGACAAATCCGGCATCTTTCAGAACCTGATTGGTTCCGAAGGCTTTGTCAATTCCTTTCATTTCTATCTGCATACTTCTTCCTCCTAAAGGTCCCCTGAATCCGGCTGCTGTTAAAACAGGCAGGCTGACTGCAGGATGATATTTGCATATGGTGTTGTCTCTCCGGTCCTGATCACGGCCTTACATGATTTTGTTCTTTTTTTCAGTTCTTCATGAGGGACATACTCTGTTTTGAAACCGGTTTCAAAAGTGGCAGACAATGACTGTATTTCATTTAAAACCTCTGGATTCTTTTCTTTTATTTCTTCCGCAAGTACTATTTTTTCAATCTTCATGTCTGCGGACACCGCTTTGAGCACATCCATGAAAGACGGCATCCCTTTCACAAGTGCCAGATCAATGCGTTCTGTCTCCTCCGGGACCGGAAGTCCACAGTCCCCGATTGCAATCGTATCTGTATGCCCCATATAGGAGAGCACCCTTGAAATATCTGCATTTAATATTCCTGATTTTTTCATCACTTTTCCTCCTTTCTTTCCTTCTATATCCTGTTAAGCTCTGCCGTTACCTCTTCGAATGTCGGCATACCGCCCTGTGCCCCAAATTTTTCTGTTGAAAGGCTGGCTGCAATATTCCCAAATTTCAGGGCATCTTTTACACTCTCACCTTTTGCAATCTGTACTGTAAATGCCCCGTTCAATGTATCTCCGGCACCTGTTGTGTCTACAACTTCCGCCCTGCGTGCAGGAACCAGCAACACTTTGCCTTCTGCAAGGCACATGCTGACACCTTTTGCCCCCTGGGTGATGAGAAGTTTCTCCGGATATCTCTGAAGAAGTTCTTCTGTCGGGATTTCTTCGCCGAAAATAATCTTTGCCTCATGCTCATTCGGGGTCAGATAGGTGACCAGATCAACGATCTCCTTTTTCACCGGTCTTGCAGGTCCCGGATTAAGCACAACCTTTACATTATTTTCATGACAGAGGCGGATAACATATTCATTTGTCTCCTGTGGTATCTCATGCTGCAGGACTACGACCTCAGACTGGAGCAGGTCCTCTTTGATACTGTCTACATATTCCTTATCCACACAGTCATTTGCTCCGGCCACCACGATGATCGTATTATCATTCTCTCCGACCGTAATCAGGGCAATCCCCGTCGGCACACCATCCACAGTACGGATGTTGTCCGTCTTAACCCCCATGTCCTTCAGGTTCTGAACCAGTTCTTTCCCTGCACTGTCATTCCCGACGCACCCGAACATTTCCACATCCGCACCCAGCTTCGCCATCGCCACTGCCTGATTCGCACCTTTCCCTCCGGGAATATACTTTAAATCCTCACCCTTAAGAGTCTCACCCTTGAGCGGAATCCGTTCCGCTTTTACTGTCATATCCATATTGATGCTGCCTACCACTGAAATCTTCATAAAAATCCCTCCTACTTATGTTACTTAGGCCTGGTTCTTTCAGGCCTTAGTTACCTTGTTTTTCGTTGTTTCCCGCTGGATCAGTTTTACTTCAAAAATGTTCTTCTGGGGTACTTCTTTTCCTTCGATATGGTCAATCAGGATCTGGGCCGCCTTTGATCCCATCTCTGTGATTGGCTGGGCTATCGTCGTGAGTTCGGGGGTCATCAGCCTGCTCATGATGATATTATCAAACCCGATCAGCTGGATATCCTCAGGAACCCTTTTCCCATGTCTTGTCAGTACCTTGTAGGCCGAGATTGCAGCCATGTCATTCGCAGCGATGATTCCGTCTGCATCTGGATATTCCCTCAGAATTTGTTCTGTACTCCTCAATCCGTCTTCATAATCATACAGACAGTCCACAAATTGTACTTTTACATGCTTTTCCCTGCATATGTCCAGATATCCTTTATACCGGTCCCTGCCGCTGGACAGATTCTGTGGTCCGCGCATTGCCACGATGTTCCTGCAGCCGGCGTCCAGCATGTGTTCCATGCCCATGCGGCCTCCCTCATAGTTATCGGAAATGATGCTTGCCACCTCATTTTTATGCCTTACCGCACGGTCCAGTACAACAACGGGAATCCTGGCATCCGCTATCTGGTCGAATATCTCCTCCTCATTCGTCAAAAGGATGATTCCGTCCGCATTCATCCTCCCCAGAAGTTCAATGCTGTTCTTTTCTTTTTCAATGTTATCGTTGGAACTGCAAAGTGTAAGCCTGTAACCTCGCTCATATGCTTCTCCCTCGATTGCCTTTGCCATCTCATTGAAGAATGGGTTCTCAATATTCGGCACGATCACACCGATCAGGTGGGCCGATTTCTTATATAAGGTCCTTGCAGCTTCATTTGGTTTGAAACCGGTTTCCTGTATAACCTGCTGTACACGCTGTTTTTTTACTTCATCCACATTAGCCGTGCCGTTCATTACTCTTGATACCGTCGCCGGAGAAACACCGGCCAGCTTTGCAACATCTCTTATACTAATCATTCAAGTCACTCCATTCATCACTTCATGTATATTTTACCTTTTGAAACCCGTTTCAAGCTTGATTTTATTATATGTTTTGTATATTATTTTGTCAATCCATTTTACATTATTCATATTTTTTTGGATGTTTTGTATATTTTTAAGCATATTTACCGACTGAAACCTCTTCTGAATTTAGTCAAAACATACAATACTCAGACTTATCACAAGTCCAGATACCGTATCTCATCCCCAGTAAATTAAATATGCATGCCATCGCAATCTGCGGGACATGCATATCCTTTCATCGCCGGTTCGGCTACTCTACTTCAAAATGGCCTACTAATTCCATTAACAGCTGCGCCTGACTGGCCAGTTCTTCACTTGCCGCAGCACTTTCTTCCACCGTAGCAGAATTCGTTTGTATGACATCTGCGATCTGATTAATGCTCTCCCTGATCTGCCTGATGGAGACTGCCTGGTTTTCAGAGGCTGTTGTAATATGGCTTACAGATTTATTTACCTCCCCAACCCCCTTTACCACTTCTGTCAGTGACCGGTCCATCTCACTTGCCAGTTCCTTTCCCTTTTTAGCAGACTGGATACAATTTTCAATTAGCATCCTGCTGCTTTTAGATGCATCAGATGTCTTTGCAGCCAGACTGCGTACCTCATTTGCAACTACGGAAAATCCCTTTCCTGCCGCGCCGGCACGTGCTGCTTCCACACCCGCATTTAATGCCAGAATATTAGTCTGGAAAGCAATGTCTTCAATTGTTTTGATAATTGCCCTAACCTCATTGGAACTCCTGCTGATATTCCGGACAGCGTCCATCATATCCTGCATATGCTCCCCGCTTACTACAGCATCACTTCCGACAAGGGCTGCTCTTTGATTGGCCCTTGCAGCATTTTTCGCATTCTCTTCAACCTTATCAGATAAATCATTGATCGAGTTGGATATTTCTTCCGATAATGCCGCCTGCTCAGATGCTCCCTGAGCCTGAATCTGAGCACTCGAAGCAATCTGCTCGGATCCGGAAGATACCTGGTTGGAAGACTGCTGAATCTGGCATATTGTCTCACTTAAATCACCCTTGATCTTTTGAATGGAATACAGAACCTGCTCCAGATCTCCCACGTAGTATTCTTCCGCACTGCTTTGTATCTGGAAATTCCCTGAAGCCATTTCATTTAACAGATGGGATTCATCCTGAACGATTCTGGCCAGCAAATTCATTACATACCGCATGTCATCTGCCAGTTTTCCAAACTCATCCTCCGATTGATATTCGATTTTAATATCGGAAAATTCCCCTCTGGACAACTTCTGTGCAGCAGTCTCCAATTCTTCAACAGGCTTTGTGATTCCACGTGTAATGTAGACAGCAAAAACTATGCTGATGGCGACACTCATGCAGCCTAAAGCCAGTATCACTATTACCGTATTCCGCTGCCTGTCTTTCAGAGCGCTGATTAACTGTTCCCCTTTCTGATTGCCATTCTCAATTAAGCTGTCTAACTCCACCTTTGCCTTATTAATCACAACACGATTATTTTTTTCCATATATGCAGCTGCTTCATCATTTCTATTTTCGGCAGCCAGTGCAAGAACATGCTCCCTCATGGGTTCCAGCTCTGTAAATGCTTCTTCAAGCCGGTTTACAATCTGTTTGTCACCCAGAAAATGTTCTTCTATCACCGGTAACTGCTCCTCTATGGCGGCAGCTGCATCTTTCGCATTCTGCTTTGCATCCTCTATAATCTCAGGATCGGTATTTGACATAGTCCGGTAAACTGCCTTCTGCATTTTTTCAAAATTAGAATTAATGATATTAGCACTTCCTTTTACGAGAAAAGGACCCTCATAAAAGGTTTGGATCTGGTTTCCCAGACTTACAAGATTCATAATGCTGACAACCATCCCCATAATCATCAATCCGAGTACTACCGCATAAGAAACGATTAATTTCTTCCTCACCCTCAAGTTTTTCACTGCAATTGCCTCCTGTGTAATATGTTCTATTGTAACATACTAAATATCCCTTATCAAGGAATACAGGGCAGCCGGACGAGTATCCTAAAATAACTATTTAAATATCAGATGAGATCTGGAAAAGTAACAGGTGGATAGTCCCGGCACTGCTCCCAGTGTTTCAATTTTTCCCGGAAAATGCAGGCAGTGATATTTGAAGTCTAAAGATATTTTCCTCCGTATCTATTGTCATGTATCCACCGTACTTCTGCACGGAATACCGGATACTCTTGAGGCCATATCCATGACTGCCGTCTCTGTCTTTCGTGGATTCCGGCAGTTCTCCGTGGCGGATAATCTCTGACTCATAGTAATTTTCAAACTGGATGAACACCACATCCATGCGTACAAATGATAATACCGATATCATTCGTTTATCCGGTTCTTCAATCTGGCTCACACTCTCCACCGCATTTGTAAGGGCATTTCCGAATATGGCAAAAATGTCTATCGTTTCCATAAATTCAAAACATTTTCCATCCACCATACAGGCCATCGTAATCCCATTCTTTTCGCACCAGAGATTTTTCTCTGTCAGGATAGTATCCAGAATCTCGTTTCCTGTATTCACATAGGCATCATAGATCATCACAGACTCTTCCACTTTCCTGAGTACTTCTTCAGGTACCTTACCGCCTATGCCGCGCAATGCAGCCACCTGCTGTTTGAGATCATGGCACTTGTAATTGATCAATTCCAGATTCTCCTGATAACTCTCAAACTGGTTCATTTGCTGTCGTCTCAATTCACTCTCTGTCAGCATTTGTTCCTGAAGTGCCAGTTCCCTGGATTTATTGTATTGTGCCCAGAGCGTTACGATGCAGCAGAGCATGGCATATACCCTGCATATCCCGAACAGTTTTCCCCCACTGACTGTCTCCTGACTGAATACGGTTGAAATATGGCTTAATATGATGGTACTTAATAGTGTAATCATCATAAGTGCAAGTGACTGTCCACTCTCAATGCGGTATCTCCCATCTTTGACCAGGTGTCTGATAAACAGAAAATAGACAGGTATACAAATTCCTGCAAGAGGCAGGTAATAATACAAACATAACCTGAGCTGGTCCATCTCAAATGTTTCACTGCCATAAGTCATGAACTCTGATATCGCAGTTACTGCCGAATAAAACAGATGCTGTGTCAGATAGACACAGGCAGCACAGTATACAGACTCCGTAAAACGGATTCGGCAGACCGCCCAGATCATCAGCACAAGAAATAAATACAAGGTAATATAGACGGATATTGTAATCCCTCGTGTAAATGTAAGATACTTCGCCCCGGTTATAGTCCCTGCCACTATCAGGCATAAAACCGCCATAAAACCGCTCTTGTAATTTTTCCGTTTCTTCACCGGCAGCATATAGATAATTCCAAATATAATAAGGGTTGGCACCATAATGACAAGTGCCCTTCCTTCTCCTGCCATGCCTGTCATTTCGCCAGCCCCTTTCCAATATAATCCATGACTGCTTTTAAAAATACTTTCTTTTTCGGTCTGCTGATCGGAATCCGTTCCTCCCCCACTACTACATATTCATCACGGTAGCTTGTCACATGATACAAATTGACTAAATATCCTGAATGACATCTTACAAAAAAACTTGATTCCAGTTCTTTTTCCATCGCCTGAAGTGTTCCGTAAAATTCAATTACACTATCCCGCGTATGGACATACAGATTATGGTTATACGTCTCCAGATAATAAATATCCCGCACAGAAACCTTGCGTTTTTCCCCGTCAACCGGCAGAAAAAGAAATTTTTCCTTCTTATTCCGCACGGTTTCAAGGGCTTTCTTCAACTTTAAGGCGAACTGAAAATACTTCACAGGCTTCACCACAAAATCCAGTGCATTGACCTCATACCCGTGGATTGCGTAATTCGCCATGTTTGTGATGAAAATAATCACCACCCCGGAATCCTTCTCCCGGATACGTTTTGCCGTCTTCATCCCATCCAGATGTGGCAGCATGATATCCATAAGGATAATATCAAAGTCCGGCGAATAGGCATCCAGAATCTCCAATCCATCATGAAAAACCGTCGTCTTAAAAGTCTCCTGATACTCTTTTTCATATTGCTCCAGATAATCTTTCAGCCTCCGGACAGACGCATTCTCGTCTTCCACGATTACAACATGTGCCATTTTCCCGCCCCCTTACGGATGATTCCTGATAATGATCAGGTTCTATATTCCATCTTATCATAGTTATCCCTTATATTGAAGCGGTCCGTGGTACAATTTTATGCCTTTATCTTCCTGAGCCTGCGCCGTTTTATAATACTTCTGATCCACAGTACAATCAGCACCAGGGCAACTGCATCATAAATAATCTGAACCTTTGTTACAAGTGACACTGCCTTTTTCTCTACCGGCCGTATAACCGGATTCTTGGCTGTCTCATTATAAATTTTATTTTCATAGCCTGCATTTACCCACATGTATATGATGTTCTTGCTGGCTCTTCTAAGTGCCTGTCTGAATGTATCTGACTCTGTTTCAAACTGGAATTCCCCTTCAAACATGCCGTCCATCCATAAGTCTCCTCCGGCGCGGAGAGCGTGATCCATATTCATATATTTATGGTGATCACAATAATCTGTGATAATTGCACCTTTAAACCCTATTTCACCGCGGACCACATCTGTAAGCAGTGTTCTGCTTCCGCCTGCCCACACAGCTCCAAGACGGTTATAGGAGGTCATGATTCCGGTTGCCCCGCCCTCCTGAATTGCAATTTTAAATGGTTTCAGATATGTTTCACGTAAGGCCTGTTCTGTCATCCATGTATAGAGACTGTCTCTCATGGAATCCTGGTCATAGGCAATCAGATGCTTCATATAACAGTACATTCCTGAATCCAGTGCACCTTCTACTGTTTTTGCTGCCAGTGCCCCTGAGAGAAAACTGTCTTCTGAATAATATTCATAGTTCCTTCCTCCAAGTGGGGTACGATGCATATTGAAGGATGGAGCATACCAGCCCTCGTAGCCTTTTTCGCCTGCCTGTGCCCCCTGAATATGCCCAAGCATCCAGGCCAGTTCCCTGTTCCACGTCCGTGCCACTACATTTTCATCCGGAAATCCAGTCGCTTCTTCCCCACCGCCTATGCCTGCCGTGAAGCCGCCAAACTGTGCCGGTCCGTCAAGTTCCTGATTATGGATTTTACCAATGGATTCTACGTCATAATTCTTGGAATACCCGTGCAGCACCAGCCTTTCCATCTCTTCCACCGTCATCTGGTCCAGCAGGTCGTCCCATCTTTCATTGTCATAATCGGCTCCCAGTTCAAACGCAAGGTCAGTAAACCCATTTTCATCATACAGTACGAGACCATGATCCGCACCGGTTACAATTTTTTCGTCTGAGTCGTCAATCCACGCATTTGCCATTTCCTCTGTATAAAGGTTCAGTGCTTTGGCATTGTCTGTAAGCGCCCGGTCCGGTGCTTTTTCTGCCGGAAAGGTTCCTTTAAAGTCAGCTCTTGTCATATACCGGATGTTGGCATCAGTATCACTTCCGTCTACTGAAATGCCGTCCCCGGCATCTTCTCCTGTAAACTTATTGTCTACGGCAGCCCCTGTTACGGAATCATTTTCATAGTGGATTCCTTCACTTAACTGATAGGAAATACTCATGCCGCTCCCTGCTGCCTCATGGGCATTACGCATCACTTTTACCTGATACTCCCCGGGGTCCAGTTCATATCCTGTCACTCCATTTCCATTGGCGTCATAGCAGTCATAGGATGCCATATCCTCTACATCAAAAGCCAGCGTCAGTTCCTGGCTTTCGCCCGGCTTAAGAATATCAGTCTTCCCAAATTCTGCCAGCTCCACCGCCGATTTTTCAATCCCTCCCTTAATATAAGGAGGTGTATAGTACAATTCTACGACTTCTTTGCCCGCTGTCCCCCCTACATTTGTCACCTTCACAGTGACCTCAATCTGCCCGTCCTTTGTGAGTTCACTTCCGGCTTCTGGTACAGTTTTTACTATTTCATAATCAAATTCTGTATAGGAGAGGCCATATCCAAACGGGTACTGGACCACGCCTTCATAACCTTTGCCATATACATTATCCACATCGTCCCAGTATCCTTCTGCATCTGCTGTCTCGTACCACTTATAGCCAATATAGATTCCCTCGGCATAATCGACATAGTATAAACCTTCATAGAACGGGTTATCCCCTACATTACCGTTAGTTGTCTCCCCGTCTGCCGGATACAGGTCTTCTCCCTCGGTGTTGGTATACATCCCCTCTCCCTCTGCTCCAGCATTCGCAAATGCTGCGGATGATGACAGGTCATAGGCGTATGTATCCGCCGTTTTTCCGGACGGGTTTATTTCCCCATAAAGCACTGCGGGAATTACCGATGCCGCATTCACACCAGTCGTCCCGGCCAGCAGGCAGGAATCAATTCCCGGAATTGTCTCCAGAAATCCCATTGTCATAGCATTTGTTTCATTTACTACCACAATGACATTCTCGAACTGCTGTCCGCAATACTCCAGAAGTTCTTCTTCCTCAACAGAGATATCGAGATAGGTGCGGCTGGCATCTGTTATAACATCCGATTCCTCATAGGTTCCGTCTTTCGATGTACGGTTGATTTTATACTGTGTCTTTGGGCAGTCATTAGACTCGCCACAGTACCGGCCCAGAACTACGATCGCGGTATCTGAAAATTCCTGTGCACCTGTCAGCATTTCCTTTGTATAGTAATCTGTATCATGAACAGACGGTTCATATAGGCGGCACATCTGAGTGCTGTATGTACCAAGCGCATTTGCATATGGTCTTTCCGGCATAAATTTTTCATACATGTCAGTCAGTTCTGTATTGTAGCTGATTCCATAGTCCTTAAGTGCTTTCAGGAAATCTGTTTCCACACCTGATATCTGGGCAGAACCAGAGCCTGAACCAAGCCATGCTGTTGAAGCCCATCCGAATACATTTACCTGCTTCGTATTCTTATTAAGGGGCAGTGTTTCCCCCTCGTTCTGCACCATTACAATGCCTTCTGCTTCCGTCTGGCAGGCGTATTCCTCCCCCTCTGACAGATACCTTTTCATTGTCTCCTTGTCACTCTTTACCTTGTAGGTTCCCAAAAAACCATCCGCAATAGGCCGTCCGATCGTTGCCGCTGCATTTAGGGCAACAGTAAGCACCAGAACAATCACCATTAAAATATGGATCAGAACCCTTCCCACTTTTTTCATCATTTCTTTCATTCCTCCTAAATCTTTATTTCGGTAAATCATGATACCGGGGCAAAAGGCCATCCAATTCATGCGAACATGTTTTGTATGGCCTTTTAACCCTGACATTATTTAATTTAGCAGTACATACGAAAAAATGATGGATACTCTCCTAACCTGTACTTTTTTCCCCTTAATTTGCAGAATCAACATAAATGAATTTGTTTTAAAACTCCATTTCCTTCACCCAGATTTCCATATATGGGCATTCTGAAATATCCTTATAGTATTTTTCAGCCGAAAAGGGTTCTGTCACAATCTGGCGGTTTTTCAGCCATATTTCGAATAAATATCTATTCGCCTGATTTAATGCTGTTGTAACAAGTTCCACGAATGATTCCGCTTCAATCCTGCATACGATATATTCCCCTGCCGGCAATAAACGCTTAACCATGCCATTCCTCCCTGCCTCTGCGTTTACGGCCCTGCCGCCTGCAAAGTAAAGAAATGTACCTGTTTCAAAGCTGGCCGAGTGAGACATTCCGAGTTCAATACCACCATTGATTACATCTTCCGCCCCTGTTTTCTTCTCATGGAATTCACGCCACAGTTCCCCGGGGACATCGATCCCGGTACTTTCTCCGGCCGGGACCTGCCCGGCAATGCTGACCGCCTTTTCCAGTCCCAGATACGGCTCCGGCTGATGCAGGACCTGTCTTTGTATTTCCAACACGATCCCATCTGCAATAAGCGGAACATTCTCGTCTGCCATTATATAATTCATGGAAAGCTGCGGCCGGTCAAAAGTATTCAGCATAGGCTGTGTCTTCCTGTACTCCTCCGGTGTGATCTGATAGGTCTCTCTGAAAGCTCTTGTAAAGTTCGCATGATCGGAAAAACCATAATCAAGCGCCGTATCCAGAATTTTTCTTTTTATATCCTTTAGATCTTCCGCAGCCCTGGCCAGACGTCTGAGTTTTATATACTCCTGGACCGTTTTTCTCACAAGACGTTTAAACAGTCTCTGATAATAAAACAGAGATAATCCGGCAATACCGGCTAATGTTTCGTTCCTTATTTCTTCTGCCAGATGTTCTTCTATATAATCCAGCGTTTTGTCCATTGTTTCCCACGTATACATGATGTAATACCTCCTAAATTTATATTAATCACAGTATAGCGGAAATAATCACCCGGGGCTTGTCATACAGTGCTGTTTTCTCACATACCTTGCCGTACAGCAGAAGTGCACACCACGGTGTGAACCGAATTTACTGTTCCTCTAAGCTGCCAAGCAGCTGAAGGGGTTCCTTCTTTAAACTTTCTTTCATGCAGCAGCAAGATATCAGTAATGCAGCAACTAACAGCCCTCCGCCTGTTCCGGCCGCCAGAACGGGGTCCGGTTCCGGCCAATAGACCTTTTCTTCTTTTGTATTCTCTGTAATCAGATTGCTGTAAGCCGTATCAAAGACCACCTCCGTATCTGCCTTTTTTGCAGCTGTTTCTGTCGCTTTCCAGCCCGCTGTACTTCCCAGAATACTTCCAGCTGCGGCGAGTACGAGAATCCCGGTCAGAATAGATCTTGAACACTGCCGCTTCGTCCTTCCAAGCAGCCGTTCCACCGCAATACGTTCCTGCTGTCCGGTTATAAACAGGTTGGCGAAGAACAGCAGTATCATAACAGACATCACGCAGCCGCTGACCAGAAATATCCACGACATCAGCATACGGTTCTCAATCCCTTCCTTCAGCTGGCTGTAGCCTTTATCGTAAAACGTGATCTTTAAGTCCTCAATCCCTTGCCTGTCCCATTTGTCCATGAACTCCTGTATGGTGCCGTTGGGAATCTGGAAAGATGTCGTAGCCCCTCGCATCCGGCTGAAAGCAGCGATATTATCTTTCCATTCTTCCCAGATTCAAATGTACAGGATACCTTTTTTACCGCTTCAATCGTCTGGTATTTATTCTGATAAAAATAGCTGATATTTTCTACTTTAATTCTCTCCATATATCCCTCTCAATCTCTGTGTGATAACACAGCCGCAACGCTGAATCTTCCAAACATCCACATAGCCGCAGCCGTTCCTGCTGCATAGCAGGCCAGAAACAATACCCATACCAGCAGTGCATCCCTGATATCTGACGACCGGAATAAAAGTCCCGCCAGTGCTCCGACCGCGCCGCCTGCTGCGGCCAGCAGAAAGTGTTCTGTAAAAAACAACAGGCTGCACCGTCTTCTGCCTGTTCCGAGTGCGCGCATAATGGCATATTCTTCCCGCCTTCCCTGCAGTAACAGGTGGGGCACGATATATCCAAGCATCACCACGACCAGGAGTACAAACGGAAGGAACCCTTCCAACAGCGACAGACTCTTTTTCAGACTTGTAACCGTATCTATGAAGACTGCATCATCAATTTTCAGACCGGCACCCGCAAAGGAGGCGGGTGATCCCTGAATCACAGACTGAAGCCCCGCATCCTTCAATTCCTTTTTTAATGCATTGAGTCCCATTGGATCCTTTACAACAAAAGACAGAGAAGATGCAAAATATGTTTTGCCGCAGTCTTCAAAAATCTGCTTTCCCATTTTAAGAGGCAGAATCACGTCCGGCACATCTGTCTCCTTATCTACATTGCTGAAATCACCGATACCGACAACTTCCATACTCACAGTCTCAAGGTGTTCCCTTTCCAGACTGACACCTGCCATATTCTGCCGGTACCGTTCCAAAGAAAAGGAAAGCGCATCTTTCATTTGTGCCTGTCTCTCTTCGGAAAATGTCGCATTCACGATACAGGCATCCCTGCTCTCCTGAAACTTCTTCCAGTCCCAGCCGTCTGCCCATGCAATATCCTCTTCTGAAAATTCTTCAACAGCATCCGTACGATTCATGCCTGTAAGCATATATAAATCGGATTCTTCCCCGCCAGAATCCTGAAGGTACCCCAGAAATTCCACTCCTTCTGCAATCTGTTTCGTATGGGAGGACCCATAGACCGTATCCAGTACCCGCTGTGGGATAAATAACCCTGACTTGAGTTCTGCACAGACGTTCCAGACCTGGGCTGATACAGTAAGTTTTTCGGGCAGCTCCTTTAGCTGCAATTTTGCGCTGTTAAGATTTCCGAGATAGAAGGACATGACCAGAACAATCAGCAGGCTGATCACTCCATTCAGTATACTTTTCAGCCGGTGCCGCCGGATATTGACAGAAACCGTGTGCACTCCCTGAAAAAACATTCTCCTTTTTTCCGGAATCTCCCGTTCAATTTTTTCATATTTTTTTCTTTTGCAAACGATCTTCACCACAGCCTTACCTGTCTCCTCATTCCCCTCTAAGATTCTGGCCGCTGTGTAGGTAACTCCTTCCAGCGTAAATTCAGGATACATGCCCGGCTTTATCATCTGGAACTTCACGTTTTGCTCCAAGGCATACTCCCGCAGGGCTTTCTCAAACATCCCGGCCGTATTCACATCCTGTGATGCATAAAACGTAATCTTCCCCTGCTGCTCCTGAAGTGCCACCTGCTTATAATCGTCCACAATTCTGGCAAATACGCCTCCGTTTTGAGACATGTTCTCCATCTTTTCCAGATAGCCATCCACATCGATCATTTCTGTTTTTTCTTTATGTATGCTCATGCAGACCTCAACCGCCGCCTGAAGCTGTCTCTGCTGCTTCTGCAGGGCCTCCTGCTGCCGGGCAGCCGCTTCCTTAAGAGATACCTCTTCATTCAGGATACTTTCGATTTCCTTCAATGGCATATCAAGCATCCGAAGCATCTTGATCAGTTTCAGGCGCCGGACATCTTCTTTTGAATAATCTCTGTATGCATTCCCTGTCTCCCGGACCGGTTCGAGCAATCCCTGCTTTTCATAATAGCGTATGTTCTGCCTTGTGATACCAGTCAATTCTTCAACTTGTTTTGTATTCAAAGATCCACCCCCTCCTTGTTCACCCGCCCCGGCACACACTTCCTTTTCACTGTTTATAGACGGGTTTTATACATTTGTGCTGCCTGATATGCTTATTTTAAGGTGTATAGCAGGTATACAGTCAAGCTTTTTGAGTAATTCACTTTAAATTTACCCTAAAAAAGAAGCATCTGAACCTTTCAGTCCGGATGCTGTCTTTTTCATTTATAGATCATGTTAGTTTTATGCTGATGCAGGATCTCCAAATATCCGCTCAGCCTCTTCCATGTTTTTCACAACAGGCACACCGAAAGGACAGCGCTCTTCACAGCTTTTACAGCCGATGCACTCATCCCCCTTATGAAGAAGCCCGTTATAATGTGAGCGGATAGACGCAGGCACCTGCCCAGGTGTAAGACGCGCTATATCGAGATACTTGTTGACCCCGGCGATATCTATTTCAGACGGACAGGGCTGGCAGTGCCCGCAGTAGACACAGTTTCCCTGAAAGTCATTCCTCATGGTCGAAATTACCTGTGAATAATCTTTTTTTTCTTCATCCAGATCGAAATAGCTGACCGCGGACTCCACTTCTTCTATCGTCTGTGCCCCTATCATGACACTTCCGACAGACGGACGTGTCAGGGCATAATGAATGCACTGCGGTACAGTAAGCGGCTGTGCGAACGGTGTATGCTCTTTCGAAATCAGCTTCCCGCCGCCAAGTGACTTCATTACTGTGATCCCTGCCTGCTTTGCACTGCAGATCCGGTAAAGTTCTGCCCGTTTCGGATCCAGCCCCCTGTATAATTTCACCCCCATATCAGTATCCATATGGTCAAATATGGATTCTTCCGACGGAAGCATATCGAATGCCGGATTGATACTGAACATCATCATTTCCGGGATTCCTGTATTGATCACTTTCGCCGCTGTGACCGGATTATGTGAACTGAATCCGATATGCCTGATATCGCCCTTTTCTTTCAGACGGACCACATAATCAATAAATTCCGTCTCAAAAACATCCTGATAGTCTTTTTCTGTATCAATAAAAAACATCATGCCAAAATCTATGTAACCGAAAATACGAAGCATATCTTCGAAATATTTCTTTACCGTCGGCAGGTCACGACTGATATCGTACTGCTGATTCACGTCAGTAGAGCCGATGTGCCCCTGGATCATGACCTGGTCCCGCCTGTTCCCGACCGCCTTTGCGATATTCTCACGTATCTCCCGGCCCGGCATGAACACGTCAAATATGTTGATACCACTGTCAATGGCTGTATTGATTACCTCACTCACCTGTTGGTACGGTTTCCCGTCAAGGTTCTCACATCCCAGACCGATAGCGCTCACCTTTTTTCCTGTCTTTCCAAGTTCATTATAGTACATACACATTTCCTCCTGTCCGGGCAGTTTAAACTGCCCTCAAGCTTTTGTTTTTTATCCCTGTTCTTTACAGGCGATTTTCTTCCACATAAACCGTATAACAAGAAACAGGGCCGCAACAATCAGTACTGCTTTGATAAACGCTGCATA
This sequence comes from Clostridium sp. AF19-22AC, assembly GCF_003479085.1. Classification (NCBI taxonomy): domain Bacteria; kingdom Bacillati; phylum Bacillota; class Clostridia; order Eubacteriales; family Clostridiaceae; genus Clostridium; species Clostridium sp. AF19-22AC. The sequence continues at coordinate 345,922 of NZ_QUGN01000003.1, forward strand.
TTTCCCTATGTATACGAGCACCACTTCCCATGAGGCCCCCAGAACTGCCCCCAGTGACACAAGGATAATATTCCATACTGTGCTTCCGATTACCGTATAAACCAGAAAGACCGGCATGCCAATGCCAGCCATTCCTGCCGGGACCGAGACGAGGCTCCGGATGATCGGAACACAGCGCCCCAGCAGAATTGCCTTTTTCCCATGTTTATCAAACCATCCAATTGTCTTTTCCACATCTTCCTTTTCAAATCCAAGTATTTTAAAAAGTCTTCCCTTCGTCAAAGTCTCCAGACGCTCCGGATTTAACGCAGTCCCTACCCAGTACAATACAATTGCACCGATTGTAGAACCAAGTGTCGAGAAGATAATCACCCCCGGCACAGTGAGCCGCGTATAGGTCGTCATGAATCCCCCGAAAGTCAGAATCACCTCCGATGGGATCGGGGGAAAGATATTTTCCACCGCGATCAGAAAGCAGACTCCCAGATATCCAAACTGGTTCATGATCTGAATCATTAATTCCTGCATATACTCATCCCTGATTTACATTATTATGTATCTTAAGTATATGTGGAATTTTGAGAATCATTCCCTGCAAATTCATTTACACCGGGATGGTTCAGCATGCTGCATTTTCATTCTTCTGTGCCGTAAAATGTATAGCAGTTGCGTCCGGCATCTTTTGACCGGTACAGCGCCGTGTCCGCATGTTCAAGCAGAACCCCGAGGTCAAAACCGCTTATCATGGATGTTGTAACCCCGATACTTGCTGTAATCTGTACCTGGTATTTCCCGTTACTATAAATACAGCGCAGTTTTTCCCTGAGCCACTCTACTTTTCTGGTCAGCGCCTCCATCGTAATATCTTTCACGAGCACACAGAATTCATCTCCTCCGAATCTGCCCACTACATCCTGGCTTGAAAAAATGGCCTTTAATGTCTGCGCAGCATCTTTTATCGCCTTATCCCCTTCCATATGCCCAAGCAGGTCATTGATATTCTTAAAATGATCCAGATCGACAAAAAGTACGGCACACTCTTCATCCAGATTCTGCCTTAGATATTCTTTTGACTCACGGCGGAATGCTTCTTTATTATACAGTCCGGTCAGGGGATCCATTCTGGACTTCTCTGCCAGATTCTTCTTTTCTCTCATATCCCGGTCCACATCCCGGATCAGCCCCAGTATCTCCAGCGGATTACCTTCCGAATCCAGCATAATAAACTGGCTGACACTGCACCAGAGGGCCCGTCCGTCTGCCAGCATCAGGCGCACCGTTATATTCGTATCCTCAAGTCCATCCAGCGATTTTCTAAAGTTCTCCGTAAATGCAGCCTGATCTTCCGGATGGACACGCCATATGCTTAAAATCTCGGCCGCATCCAGTCGTTTATAGGTTTGCATAAGTCTCCAGCCAAACTTCCGGCAAAAAGACTCTGAAGTTTTAATTTCCTTTTGTGCAAATTGGATCTCATAAACGATCTGCTCCGTCTTATCAATCAGCAGCTGGTGTTTTTGCTCCTCCAGTTTTAACTGCTCTTGTATCGCAACCTCCTGTGAAATATCCATGATCACACAATACAGTTTGATCAGTCCCTGCTCATCAGCAGCAAGTGTCCCATTAAATAACGCTGGAATATAGGAACCGTCCCGCCTTCGCACACGCAGCCTTAAAGAAACGGAACCTGCATCTCCCTCATCCGCCTTCTCCATAAGTCCGGCAAGCTGTTCTTTATCATCCTCATGGACATACATCACATAGTTATCCTGCTCTGGCTGTTTCATCCTGTCTGCATCATACTCCAGAAGATTCCAGAAGCCTTCGTTTGCATAGAGAAGGTGCAGTTCCCGGTCAGGCTGGAGAATCAATACACCGCCGTTAATATTATTTGTAATATTCTCCAGCTGCTTTTCACTGTTTCTGAGTATTTCCAGATTTTTCTTTTTTATCCGCATGGAATATGCCGCTGCACAGCCTGCTGCAGCCAGTGCCGCTATAACGGCCATACACATATATTGATAGCGGTATATGAAATCTCCCAGTGTGAACTGGTAGCGTCTCTTTGTTGTCTGGTCGATCAGTATTTTCGATATCTCATCCTCGGTTATGTTATTGATTCCTTTGTTGATCACCTTTATAAGAAGTGGATTGGATAAATCCTCATCCAATGTATCATTGCCCGATTTATAAAGCACGGGAGACAGGCTCTGTGCATCACCGATGCCTTCTGCCGCCAGAGCATTCAGGCTTTCATATCTCGGTTTCTGGAGCAGACGGTCTATGGAATACTGGTTATGCAGCATAGCATCCGCCTCCCCGGATTTCACAGCCTCCAGACATTGTTCCGGCGTCTCATAAGTCACAATATGAAAGGACGGATATGTATTTTTAAGAACGGTTCCGAGTGTCTGGGAGCCTGATACAATTGCCAGCGTCAGCTCTTTCTCTGTATCAAATTCTGTGTCCTTTTTACAAACAACTACTTTTTTTGCCTGGAAATAGGGACTGGACAGATGCACCCCCGGACTCTTCGCATTCACACTGTTATACTCCACGCAGGCAATCAGGTCAACGCCTTTCGCCCGCAGATCTTCATAAGTAACCTGTCCGGCGGGAAGTGCCTCGTATTTGAACTTCAATCCTGTATTTGCCGCCACCCGGTCCAGGATATCCCGGGTAATTCCTGCCGTCTCACCGCTCTCCTCATCCAGATAAGATACCGGATCCGTATTCACCGGGCATCCCACAATGAGTTCCCTCATCCCCTGTGCAAATTCGATCTCTTCTTTTGTCAGAATCTCTGCATCAAATACCGGGAAATATCTACTTCTCAGTTCCTGTTCAAACTGAGGCGATTCTACATCGATCTGATACATGGCCTCGTTCAGTCCGGACATAAGAACACTGTTATTCTTATTTGCCATAAAATAATATTGGGAAGTTCCGAATCTCCCCAGCAGGCTCATCGTTTTCTGCGTGCGCATGATATTGTCCACAAGGGCATCGATCTCACCCGCATTCAATGCCTCCACCATAGACTCAAAGTCTTTATAGTACATAATATCAGGTGTGAATTGATGCTCACTGGCATAAGCTGCAAATGTCTCACTGTGGATAGACCCCTTTTCTACTCCAAACGTCATACGGGAAAATGCCTCAAAGTCTTCATAAATGCATTCATTCGTATTCAAAGCCATGACTGCACCGTACGTCTTCCCCAGTGGAAGTGAGGAAAACAGGAACTCCGCATCCCTTTCTGTCGTAAACTGTGACGGAGAAAGAAGGTCGATCTCACCATTTCTGAGTGCCTCCATTCCCTTTTCCCAACTGGCAAGCCTGACATATTCTATGTTCCACCCGGTAATCTCTGATACCCTTGAAAGATAATCTGCCTCATAGCCTTCTACTTCCCCGTTCTCATTTTCAGCATGGTAATTTTCCAGCGGATAATATCCGACTCTGACCGTCTCTCCCGATGCCGCAGCAGCATGACTGTCAAATGCAGCAGACAGGACAAAACAGAAAACCAGTAATGTCAGCAGCACCACGCTATACTTCTTCCTTTTCAAATTCCCCCACACCCTTCCCGTCTTCCGCCCGGATACAAGGCATTCTGAACTCAAAAAATGCCCCGCAGGACTGATATTTACAAATGCTTATCTATTTCCATAGTATAGCATATTTTCTGTCCTGCGGGGCATGTTATTTTCCCGTGAATCTCATAAACCAATAATATTTAAATCTGGTCCTCTTCTTTTAATAATCCTGAAATTCTTTCATCGATCTTATGCGTTGTGATGTACTCATAGGTTGCTTCCGGTACATACTGCCGCCACTGGCAGTTTCGGCCTATCGCCTGACGGATCATTGTAGAAGATATATGCTTCGGAATGTTTTCCCACAAAACCACGACCGGGTAGCCCATTTCCTCAATCCGGTCTTTTTTGCAGTAGCCCCATTCGTCCAGAATCGTGATGAAATGACAGGCATCTTCCGGCACATAGCTTTTTATAAACTTAGGTCTTTCAATAGGATATGGTATGATATCGAATTCCTCCCTTTTTACCCCCGCTTCCAGCAAAGCATTCCTAATGATACACATCCTTTCATAATATGTGCATGGGTTTGCCGCCCGCTTCCCCCTGTTCCTGTCCGCCTTTTCCTCATGACCCGGCACGCCATCAGGGGAAGTTATACCCACCAACAGGTAACTGCACTGTTCTTTTGCACTTAATACATACTGTAAATGTTCCTTATGGAAGATCTGAAATCTTCCGCATACTACTCCTGTCTCAACCATGATTTCCTCCTTTATTCTTCCATTAGGCTATCACATTCCCTAACCGGCCCTCCTGTATCAACGCAATATAACATTTTATGAAAAATCTCTTACCAGCAGTTCACTGTTCTCAATAAAATCTTCGACTGATGTAAATCCCAGTTTCTCCAGCATCTTCATCACATACGGGTTCTCCAGCGGTGTGGCAAACAATGCCTGGTCACCATATTCATCCACGAATCTTTTTCCTTCGTCTTTATTAAGAATGGCTTTCGGTCCGCCTACACATCCTCCGGGGCACCCCATCCCCTCGAAGAAGTTTGCATCTGTTTCCTGATTCTGTATACGGCTGATCAGCGCCCTGCAGTCCTGAATCCCGTCGGCCTGTTCTGCCTTGACTTTGATCTTTCTGTCAGGACGAAGCTGCCTCTCCGTCTCCCTCACAGCCTCACTTACCCCGCCTGTCCGGGCATAGATTCTTCCTGCACGTGATGAGTGTTCCTTTTCCTGATCTTCCAGTTCCTCCGGATGGATATCCGCCGCTTCGAAAATATCCTGTACTTCCTGAAATGTGAGGACATAATCAACAGCACCGGCAACATCCTTTTCACGGGCTTCGCTCTTTTTTGCCAGACACGGGCCGGCAAAGACAGTCACCGCATCCGGGTGGAGAAGTTTGATCATGCGTCCGCAGGCGACCATCGGTGAAACAGCACCCGGTACATGCGGCATCAATTCCTTATACATCTTCCGGATCATGGCAATCCAGACAGGACAGCAGCAGCTCGTCAGCTGGTAATCCCCTTTTTCCAAAATATGCTTATCAAATTCCAGCGCTTCTTTCAGTGTCAGAATGTCTGCAAAAAGCGCGACCTCCACCATACCTGAAAAACCGAGTGCCCGAAAAGCCGTCCTTAGCTTTCCCGGTGTAACATTTTCTGTGAACTGGCCTAAGAATGCCGGTGCTACCATCATGTAGGCAGGCCCTTTGGCCTCTCTCACTGCCTTCATGGCCGGGAGTATATCCTTTCCCGCCGAGATATTATGGTTCTCGCATGCATCTATACAGACTCCGCAGCCGGTGCAAAGGTTTGGATTGATAAACAATTTCCCGTCACTGCCCTCTTCTATGGCATCAAAAATACAACTGTTCTGGCACGCCCTCTCATATGCACAGTCCGTACACGGTTCATCAAACAGAACCGGGGCATTTCTTTCCGGATGCAGCAGACAATCCAGATGATATGGCTCGTATTCCGGCGGCAGAGGCGCCTTCAATGATACTTTCTGCGCCAGAATATCCCGATAAAGCTCGTCAAATGTCTTCATTCTCAGTTCTCCTAATCTCCCAAATCAAACATATGGAATATTATGGACAACCCGACAGAAAATATTCGCAGCACACTGTAGAAAGCTGTTAAATTTAAAGCGCTCATATCATTATCGGCCAGCAGATAAATTCTCCAGCCTTTTTCTCAATTCTGCAATCTGTTTTGCCTGTTCATTTATCTGCTCTGCCTGTTCATTTATCTGCTCTGCCTGTTCATTTATCTGCTCTGCCTGTTCATTTATCAATTTCTCCTGTTCTTCAATCATATATTGTACTGTATTCCTGTCCAATTCCGCCAGTTCTTTTGAATACATCTGCATCACCCTTTCAATATTACAGCACATATTATAAATTTCTTCATACATGGCTTTAAACTTCGGATATGTTTCTATCAGCTCTATTATCTTCTCCGGCTCATCATATACCACAAAAGACAGCCATGCCTCCAATTCGCTATCTATAATTTTATTGTGCATGTTTTCCTTAAAGATGTCAAGAGGGATGAGTATATACTCTTGCAGCGTTTCTAATTGGAGCATGGTATCGAATACCTGCTTTGATTTATGTATATAATGTTCCTTTAGCAAATGAAATTCCTGTGTGCTCTTTTCAAAAAACACAATTGTATATACGGTTTTGATATCCCGATATGTAAATTTATTTTTCCGTTCACTTTTCACCCGCTTATACTGTCTTAACAAAGTATCCGCCGAGTAACACGCCACTCTCTGACCTGGAAATGCATAACCGATTTTCTGGATTTCGATATTCGCAAGACTTCCATCATCTAACTCAACAAGCATATCTGTGATCAAAAGGCTCTGCTCATCTGCTATCCTCACAGAGTCATTTGGCAGGACCTGGCATATCCTTACCTTTCTTTTTAAGATCAGTGATAAGATTTCTTCTAATCTTTCCGGATGATATTCCGGACTGAATATTTCCTTGAAAAATGAATCATATAACATCTTTACCCCTCTTGCTCCGGTACAGAAGTCCAGAAATTCTTCCTGCTGCTCGTCTTTCCATTGTTCGAATATGCCCAGCAGCTTATCGTCGTTTTTAATTTCTTTCAGCACCTCCCTTCTTGTCCGAATCATTGGAAAATAATTTTGCAGCAGTTTATCCATAGGCTGCTCCTCCTTTACATCATTCTTTTGTTTTTCTAATTTACGGATTTAGCTTCGAAAACAAAGCACCGAAATAAATAGAAATCTCATGGACTGAATAAGGCCAGAATGCCATCCATTTAAGATAGATTCAGACTACCACTTTCAGAAAAAGCAGTCAATATTTACTTTCTAAAATTTAAAGAATAAAGTTTAAAAATTTCTAAAATCAAAAAGGAAGCCTGCAGATGATCCTGCAAGGGGAATTTGGCCCCTTGCAAGTTTATCGTACTGACTTCCTTAATTTAGCCAATTCAGGTTATCCCAAGAACTAATGTTTCCTTTTCTCCCCCCAGAAAAACAGTGCCACCGTGCCCGGCCCTGTATGGCTTCCTATCGTTGTTCCCACACTGTTGATTATGACTTTCCCCTGAAGCTTCGGGAATCGCGATTCAATCATATCCGCCACTTTCCTCGCATCCTCATAGCAGTCCGAGTGGGATATGAAGCACTTCTTTGAATAATCCAGACCGCCTTCTGCAAAGAGCTCCATCTTATTCACGATCTCTTTGATTACTTTTTTCTTCCCCCTGATCTTAAACCGGGGAATCAGGCGTCCCTCATCATCCATATTCAAAAGTGGGCAGATGTCCAGAGCGGTTCCAAACCATCCTGAAACCTTCGAAATTCTTCCGCCTTTTACATAAAATGTAAGATCTGAAGAGAAAAACCAGTGATGCAGGTTGAGCCGGTATTCTTCCACCCAGCTGTAAACTTCATCTATACTCATGCCTTCATCGCGAAGATCTGCCAGCCGGTCCATAAGCAGTCCGTAACCGGAAGATGCACCGAACGAATCTACAATATAAATCTTTCGTTCCGGAAATTCCTCTTCCAGCTCCTCTTTTGCAGTCATGGCTGAATTGATAACACCCGATATCCCCGAAGACAGGCAGACATGCAGGATGTCTTTGCCCTGTTTGAGAAAACCACGGAAATACTCTATAAATTCCCCGGCATTCACCTGAGAGGTTTTCGTATCTGCCCCTTCCTTCATCTTCGTATAGAAATCTTTAAACGGCATGCTCTGTCCTAAGTCATCCGCATATTCAACGCCGTCCATATAATAGTGAAAACAGATAAATGATATATCACGGGCTTTGAAATGCTCCGGTGACAAGTCAGCAGTAGAACAACAGCTTAATACATAATCTCCCATCATACATTTCCTCTCCTATCCTATATTTTCATGGCTAAAAGCAGCCTCATAAGTATGTACCCTTTGGGTATATTTTTATCTTACGCGTGTATCGTGGTTATGTCAACTCTTTTATATAGTTATAAATACTACATATCAGATATCGCGTTAATGTCAACGAAGCTGTTCCTGCAGAATCTCCCACAGGTAATGAATATCTACCGGCTTTGGCACGAAGGCTGTCATCCCTGCTTTTTCTGACGCTTCCACATCTTCTTTAAATGTATTGGCCGTCATCGCTATAATCGGGACAGTACGGCTGTCCGGATGGCTGCTCTGTCGAATCTCCTCTGTGGCCCGGAGTCCGTCTTTATTCGGCATTCTGATATCCATAAGTATTGCCTGATACCAGCCTTGAGCACTGTTTTCAAACAGATCAACCGCTTCCTGCCCGTCTGCCGCACGATCTACCTTTGCCCCTCGCAGTTCCAGCAGTTCCTTTGCAATCTCGGCATTCAGATCGTTATCCTCGGCAAGCAGAATACAGATTCCTGTAAAGTCTTCCGTTTTATCCTGAATCTCTTTTTCTGTACTATCTTTTTTCGTGCCCGCAGGGAACAAAAGTTCAAAGAAGAATCTGGATCCCTCTCCTGCTTCACTCTCCAGCTTCAGCTGTCCGCCCATCGCTTCGACAATATAACTACTGATAGGCAGTCCAAGGCCAGTTCCCTCGCTTTTTGCTGAATTATTGCCAAACTGTTCGAATGATTTAAACACCCTGCCCTGATTTTCTCTCGCAATTCCAACTCCTGTGTCACGGACTTCAAAGAAATATCTGACTTTATCCCCCTGATACCCTTTTTCCTGAATACTCAGTGTGATCATTCCACCAGCCGGGGTAAATTTGAGTGCATTCGCAAGCAGGTTCAGCAGTACCTGACGAAGCCTGACCGCATCCCCAACCAGCGTATCTGTATTTATTTTCAGGCATGGAATAAAACGTATCTCTTTCTGCTCTGCCTGAGGTTCAATCATCTGTATCATTTTGTCCGTGATATCTTTCATAGAGAACTCATCCGGCATAATTTCCATCTTTCCGTTCTCGATCTTGGACATATCGAGAATGTCATTGATGAGTGAGAGCAGATACTGGGAAGATGACCTGATCTTCTGAAGATTTTCCTCCACCGAATCCGGGATTTCGTCCTTCATACAGGTAAGGTCCGATAAGCCTATGATCGCATTCATAGGCGTCCTTATTTCGTGGCTCATCTTAGACAAAAATTCACTCTTTGCACGGCTCTTTGCCTCTGCCCTGGCCAGTTCCCCCTCCATCATAGTTCTTCTCACCTTCGAACGGGCCGCCATAACAACGCCAATCAATATACAGAGTACAAAACTACATAAAATGAAGATAAATGCCACCGGATTCGCATAAATTAATTCCGATAAAGTAAGGGTGCTGCTTCCCATTGAAATTAGATTCTTATCTACAATCGTATTCATATCCTTTAAAGAAATGTTATTGATTGCTTTGTCCAACACACCGAGCAGTATCTTGTCGACCGGACGGTCCATCGCCATACTCACTGCTGTATTGTTATTCACTCTGGATATTGGTACGATATTCGTATAATGATGGTTCTGCATCTCCTGATCCAAATTTGCCGAAAGTCCGTAAACAAAATCAATCTCTCCTTTATTCACTGCTTTCAGCCCTTCATTTATCGAGTCATAATATCTGATATGTTCAACAGGGATATCGTTCGGCATTGTTCTTCCTGCAATGATCCCGCCAGTCATTCCCTGTGCCGGGTAATTTACGGACTTATTCTTAATAATAATACTATTCAGGCTTGTATACGATTTTGTAAGAGCAAGGCCCTCTGCAAAAGCATCCTCATCTGAATCCAGATATGCCCCAAGAATATCCACCTCATCGTTATGGACCAGTTCAAGCGCCTTCTCATACGTTTCTGCATACACAAATGTAAATGGAATGCCGAGGTATTCCGACATCCGTTCAAAAATATCGGGAAGAATCCCGTCATGCTCTACCATTCCATTCTCCACGCAGTAAAAAGGATGCCACATCCTTACAACCGCTACCGTGATTTCCTTTTTCTCCCTCAAATATGTAAGTTCTTCTTCCGTCAGCTGAATATCAAAATTATCCACATCCGGAAAGTTTTCTTCATATTTATTGGCAGCAAAGCCCGGATCGGCTTCCTGAATTGCTTCCAGAGCTTCATTCATTTCTCTGAGGATATCCTTATTTTTGATCTGGGTAACAAGGTAGTATGGCTGGGCGGCAAATGATGTAACCGCCCGGAACTCCTCGTCTTTATCCCCGTCATTTCCCAGAAGCAGGTCAACATCACCATTCTTCAGAAATCTGTACAGATTATCCTCCCCCTTCAGTTCCTCCGCTGTGTAATACTTTAAGGTACAGTCCAGATTATTCTGATTCAGGAATTCATTCAGATATGCAATCTTCTCTTTCGCAGACTCATATACACCTATCGTCTTCCCGTTCATGCTTCTCAGATTATAACTCTTGATCTCTTTATCGTCTTTTCTGCATAGAAGAATTGCCCTGCTGTTCCCCATGCTGTACTCAGGGTAAGCAAAATATTCTTCCAGCGACGGAGAATAAAATACACCGCCCATCAGGTCATACTCGCCGTTCAGAAATCCATTCAATGTATCCTCCGCACTGCCCTCATAATATTTGTATTCCCAGTCTGTATATTTGGCAATCTCATTCAGATAATCAACTAACAGGCCATTATAATTGCCATTTTCATCTACCTCACTGATACCTGGTGAATCTGGAAAGGCTACTTTTATCACCCTGCTTACCGGCTGTTCTTTCTCCTGCTCTTTGCCTGACGCAAAGGTATTGATATAAAACAGCTGGCTAATCAGCAGTACTGTCATAATCATTGATAACTGCCGTGTGATTCTCCCCGGCTTTAGTTTTCTCGTAACCTGTCTCATGTATCCTCCCTTATACAGGCAAAATGTACAATCTGCCTGTATGAAACCGAATTTTTATGAATGTCTTCATTATACATGATTGGCGTTTACTTTGCAATTTTTGCCCATATAAAATACTGTATAACTTTTTATTCGGAATCTTATACCGTATAAAATTTCCAATTTAGAAAATACTATCCCAAGAAACATCTTTAAGGAGGCAGTTATGGATAAACAAATTCTGCAGTTAATCAACAGCCAGATCAATTTTGAGTTCTTTTCATCCTATTTATATCTGGCATTTTCAAATTACTATTCAGAGGCAGATCTTGACGGCTTTGAAAACTGGTTCCGCATACAGGCCAGAGAGGAACTGGACCACGCGATACTATTGATCCAATATCTCCACAACAATGACGAAAAAGTTGTTCTCGAGCTGGTCCCCAAGCCTGACTGTAAACTCACATCCCCCGCACAGCCGCTGAAAATGGCGTATGACCATGAGAGACAGGTAACAGCTCGTTTTAACCGTATTTATGAGGCTGCATTTAAAAAGAAAGACTTCCGGACGACCCAGGTGCTTGAATGGTTCATTAAAGAACAGGGTGAAGAAGAGAAATCTGTCAGCGAACTGATAGCAAAAATGAAACTGTTTGGAAACGATACAAAATGTCTCTATGAACTGAATCAGGAGTTCGCCGCCAGAGTCTATACCGCCCCGTCACTGGTATTATAGACAGATATATCTCCATACAGAAAAAAAGGCAGAGAATAAAACCCCGCCCCTTTCAGAAATCTTATGTATCTTCCCGTTATAGTTCCTCTTTGTGAAAAACCACCCGTTCCAATGTAGTCAACAGGCGCTGGTAATCTATTGGTTTGGAGATATGGTCATCCATGCCGGCTGCCAGCGCTTTTGCCACGTCTTCTGCAAACGCATTGGCAGTCAGGGCAATGATTGGTATTGTTCTGCCGTCCGGATGACTGCTTCTGCGAATCTCCCTCGCAGCCGTACAGCCGTCCATGACAGGCATCTGCAGATCCATCAGGACTGCCTTGTAAGTCCCCGGTTCTGACAGGCGGAAGTTTTCCAGCGCCTGTGCCCCATCGTCTGCACAATCAATCTGAAACCCTGCTTCTTCCAGCAATGTTCTGGCAATCTCCTGATTCAACGCATTATCTTCAACAAGAAGAAGGCGCATCCCTTTCATTTCCTCCCTGCAGCCGGCATTTTTCACGACCGGACTGCCTTTCTTATGCTCACTGCCTTCGTCTCCCGGTTCTGTGCTTTTAGATATTCCCTTTTCCCCGTCTGCAATCTTCAAGTTCAAAGTTACCGTAAACCTGCTGCCGCGGTTCTCTTCGCTTTCAACCTGAATATTGCCCTGCATCGCTTCTACAATCCCCTGTGCAATAGACATGCCAAGCCCGGTTCCCTGAATATTCCGGCTCCGTACGCTCTCGGCCCGTGAGAACGGTACAAATATATAATCTTTAAAGCTTTCCGGCATTCCGATCCCATTATCCTCTACGATAAATACAAAACGCCCGTTGTCCTGCGTTCCCGCGGACAGTTCGTGCACCTCCAGCCGGATCTTCCCACCCTTTGGCGTGTATTTGACTGCATTGTTGCACAGGTTCAGCAGTACCTGCCTGATTCTGAGTTCATCCCCCTTAAGATGGTTGTGGATGATTCCATCTATCTTGATATGGACATCCTGCTCTTTCTCAGCAGCCTCCGTCCGGATGATTGTATCTACCTCCTGAATCATCTTGTCCAGATAAAATGGTTTCTGCGCCAGCTCCACCTTCCCTTTCTCAATCTTTGACATATCCAGAACCTCGTTGATCAGCTTTAACAGATGACTGCTGGAGGAACTGATCTTCTCCAGACAGTCTCTCACTTTTTCCGGATCCTCTGCATGTGATGCTGCAATGGAGGTCATGCCGATAATCGCATTCATAGGAGTCCTGATGTCGTGTGACATCTGTGCAAGGAAGTTGCTTTTTGCTTCATTCGCCTTTTTCGCTGTCTCATATGCCGCAAGCAGGGCATTCTGGTTCTGCTCTTCCTGCCTCATCTCGTCCAGTTTCTGCTCATGGATATTCATATTGGCGAAGATTACTTTTGTAAGTACGCCATCCTTCATTTCCTCAATACTGAAACGGGCCCGCACCCACTGCGGCCCCTCCGGATAGATTCTTCTGTAATCTACATCATATGCCGGCTGTTCCGATGACAGCATTTTCTTCAGAAATTGGGGACTGCCTGCCCGTTTCATCTTCTCCTGGTCATCCGGCCAGACATATTCCTGTATGAATTTGTCATAATACATTTTAAGGCTGCCTGCAGGGAATTCCTCCCTGCGCTGCTGGTCCTCCTGCCAGACAGCCTCCTCAATATCATGTTCCAAATCAAACACATAGACAGAATAATAACTGCTGCAAAGCTTGGTTAGTATCCCGGCTTTTCTCTCAGCCTCCTGCTTTAGCATAATAGTATCCGTTATATTCTGGTGGTATCCCCTCAGACAGACTCCGGGGCCATATCCGGCATCTCTCACGCCGCCGCACCGTACATAGATCTTCCCCCACTTCGGGTGGTTCCATGAATACTGGACTTCTGCCCTCTCATCCGCTTTCATACGCTCTACAACATCATGTACGACAGGATAGCACTCTTCTTCTATCCTGCCGTACCAGCCCTGATAGCATTCTTCCGGAGAAGGAGCCTCATCATACCCTAACAGCTCCAGCATAGAGCTGTCTGCATACATCCTTGGCGGCCTGCCTTCGTCAAGTTCAATCGCCCATAATCCAGTCTGTGCCTGACACAGCACTTCCTGTACTTTTTCAATATCTTTAAAATGTTCTAACATAACCGGCATATCCTTTCGGCTTTGGATATTATAAAATTTATTCTGTACCTATCTTATCATAAGCCAGGCCGGATTGCTATGCTTTACTCAACAGAAAATGGGATCTCCGCAATCATTCTCGGTCCACCGTTTTCATCGGGTTCCCCGTTTTTATCATACATCTGAAGTACAAAATCGTTCGCATCGGAATGGTCAAACGTTATATACCTGACCTCTGTACCGTCATCGTTCTTTATAATCTTTTCTGACTCATCCTGTACCCTGTTTCCCTGCGTATCCATCAGAACTACTGCCGGATTCTTCGGTTCCCACTCAGCCGGAATATGAAGGATCATATGGGCATTACTCGGTGTCAGTGTAACCTCTTCCACGACAAATCCGTTGTTTTCGGCTTCCGGTTTTGCCGTCCTGTTCTGTGATGTATCGGAAGAAGCCTTGAACTGCAGCTTCCACGAGCCTTCCACGCATTTGTATCCAACCCTTTCATAATTCTTAATCTCCTCATGATATGGTTCGTCAAACTTCTGCGCCCCCACTGCCCCGATATCCATGCTTACCGTCACATCCTCCGGGAACTTCCCTGCTTCAATATTCATGGCCGGAACTCGGACCAGGGCTACAAACAGGCCCTCCTCAGATTTGGCCGGTGACAGGGTATACGTGGAACACGTTTCCTCACCATTCACATACAGCCACGCAGAAAATGCAATCGGGTCCCCGTCTCTATAGCAGAGCAGGTTCAACTGGTCAGCAGCATTCAGTTCCTCATCCCCGGTCTGGAGGGACAGGGTAAAATACAAGTCATACCCGTCGCAGTATGCATCCGATACAGTCATCGTAATTCCCTGGTCCTCGGCCACATTCGTCGGGTCCTTGACTGGTTCCGAATGTTTTGCAATGTTCTCATAGGCAGTCTTATCCTTTTCCGGATAGGGATGGTTATCCCGTATTTCCTGAATCCTTCCAAATAGATCACCGAGGATCGGAATATCCTTTGCCAGCGCGGGATTTACAAAGAAAACACCTGTCAGGACAAGCACCATGCATGCCGCCGCTGCCGCAACCCCCAGTTTTCTGTAAAGTCTCTTTTTACTCCGGCTGCGGAGCGATTTCATCCGTACCTCGTCTTTCCTGATCTTATCGTACGCTTCGTCCAGACTGTCATTTACAATCTCAGGAATCTTGACATCTTCCTGCAGAGTCTCTTTAATGCTAATATCAGAATTTCCCATTTCTAAACCTCCATTCCATAGGCTGACGACGGGTTCTCTTTCAGGTAGAGCTTCTTGAAGCAGATTCTCCCCCTCGACAGTCTTGTTTTTACAGTATTCTCATTCATATCCAGTATGGCACCGATTTCTTTGATACTGAATCCCTCCACATAATACAAAAGCAGGACAATGCGGTACTGTTCTTCCAATTCATTTAAAAGCTTCAGGAATTCCCGTCCCGAAGTATCGACCTGTGCCTCCTCCAATTCCGGATGTTCTTCTATCGGTACCATCTTTCCACGCTCCTTTAATATGCGGTTACAGTGGTTAATCAAAATCCTCGTCAGCCATGTCTTAAAATACTTTGGCTCCCGCAGACCCTTAAGATTCTCGTAACTGCTGAGAACGGTATCCTGGATCGCATCCGCTGCATCTGCATCGTTCTTCAGCATGCTGATGGCAATTTTATATAAAGTCTGCTTATGCTCTTCCATTAAAGTTATGAACGCTTCTTTATCACCAGACTGCGCTTTCTTTACCAGATTCGTCACCTTTGCACTCCCCCTTGTCTTCGAATCCAACAATTTGATTCTGTTTTTCATGCATCCTCAATCGATTGATACCTATTAGATAAAAAAGAACAGCAAAAAGTTTCAGAAAAAAAGAACACTTTTTCTAAACAAAGTGTCCTTCACGCCATATCCCCTGATTTTACTGTCGAACGGTAAACTGCCCCCTAATCGGGCTGACTGCCGGTAAGAGGGGAATCTGCCTTTTTGGTGCAGCTTTTCCCTGACTTTTTTCTTCCGGCTATCTCATCCAGAGTCACATCAAAAATATCTGCAATGGTTATTAGTTCATAGATATCCGGTATTCTCTTCCCAATCTCATAATTAGACAGTGTCTGTCTCTTCATGTTTAACTGCTGTGCCAGCTGTTCCTGTGTCATATTGTGTTCTTTTCTGAGAGTCCTGATATTATGCCCAATGGTATTCTTTGTCATATTCCTACCTCTTTATTTCTACCTCACTGATCCAAGTTTACAGGAATGACAGATGCAAAAAACGCATCTGCTGATAGACCAATCATACAGTTTTATACCGGTAATAGCAATGCATTTTTACATATTAAAATCGTTTTTTTCAGTTTGCAGGCTCTGCATAAATCCGGTACAGGATCCGGGCCATTTCTTCGGGTGATTCTTTCGCACCGTTCTCAGACCAGGATATATAAAGGTTGTAAAGAGCGCCTGTAAATGCCTGTAGTGCATAATAGTGTTCAATTCCGTCTCCCGGCCTGTACCATGTTTCAACCACGTACCTGCCGACGGATTCCAGAAATGTGTGGCCAAGCCCGCTCTGGAACAGGCTTTCTAAAAATAATCTGTGCTGCCGGAAATATGAAAAGCAGTGGATTAAATTTTCCAGATCATAATAGTTTCCTTTTTGGAACAGATTTTTCACGTCATCTCTGTAATCATCCAGTATATCATCCAGATAAACAGTAAATATCTCCTCTTTCGACTGGTAGTTCCGGTAATAAGTCATTCTGGAAACGCCCGCTTTTTCTGTAAGTTCTGATACAGATACGGCGGACAATGGTTTTTCTTTTAAAAGCTGCATAAGTGCAGTGACCATACACTCTCTTGCAAGCTGGTTTGCCTGATTTTTTCTTTGCCTTTTCATGAACAAAACCCTTTCTTTTGTAACAGTTAACAGTTGTATGATTGAATTTAATGCTTAAAAATGTTACAATTTGTCACACTTGATTATATCCATAGAACGAATAAATAGCAAGCATATAATCTCAGCGTAACCCGCTGCTGTTTAAGCTTATTGGAAAAGCGTACTTTTAAAAAGAAGGAGGGTTTTCAACTATGAAAACAGCCGTTATCACGGACAGCAACAGCGGCATTAAGAAGCAGGAAGCAAAAGAACTTGGCATTTTCCTGATTCCAATGCCTGTCATCATAGACGGAACAGTCCGTTATGAAGAAACGGATCTAACACAGGAAGAATTCTACCAGAGTCTTACCAATGGTAAAAGTGTCACTACCTCACAGCCGTCTCCGGGAGATGTCATGGACCTCTGGGATCGCGTACTTGCACAGGGCTATGACTGCCTTGTCTATATCCCGATGTCCAGCGGCCTAAGCCAGTCCTGCCACACAGCGCTGGCTCTTTCCGAAGATTATGGTGGTAAGGTCCAGGTTGTTGATAACCACAGGATTTCTGTCACAATGAGGGAATCCGTGCTCGAAGCAAAACAGATGGCCGGTCAGGGTGCTTCTGCTTTGGAAATCAAGGAACGTCTGGAGGCCAGTGCATACCAGTCCACGATCTATCTGGCTGTTGACACTCTGGAATTCCTTTTAAAGGGCGGCAGGATTACACCTGCTGCTGCGACGCTCGGCACCGTGCTGAACATCAAGCCGATCTTAAGCATTCAGGGCGAGCGGCTGGATGCATTTGCCAAAGTCCGGGGCATGAAAAAGAGTAAAAAGAAAATCATAGAAGCGCTGAAGGATGACCTGTCAAACCGATTCCACAATCCAGATATGGAAAAAGTCCGGATCGGGGCTGCCGGCTCCCGTCTGGCTGAAGAAGAGGCTCTCGACTGGAAGCGCACACTGGAAGAGGCGTTTCCGGGGGCATACGTGTATTATGATCCCCTCTCACTGAGTATCGCCTGCCATACCGGCCCCGGAGCGTTCGGAGTGGGAATGAGCATACTCTCGTAACCGTTTCTGTAAAAGAATATTCACATCATATAAGAACTGGCCTGCACCTGTCATAACAGATATGTGCCGGGCCAGTCTTTTTTTGTTCTGTTTTCCATTTAATTTCATATTTTTAACAGTTTTGTACAAAAATAACTATACTGATATTATGATGTCGGAGTCAACTTATAAGCTGTCTTAATATCCAGTTATAATAAAATAATAGGAAAGCCCCGTATTCTCATTTTCGGAAGGATATGATATGATTAATTTAATTTCATATTGTAAATTCTTCAAGATACATTTGCAGGACGGGAAACCTGTTTAGCCGCCTTTGCGGCCGATGTATCTTTTTTATTATTCAAAAACCAAACTGGTTTCACATGAAGGAGGAACAAACATGGAGAGAACAATTGCAAACCTGAAAGAAATGATCCGTGCAGGAAGAGGGATTATCCCGGCTGATACTGTTGTGAAGGGCGGTAATCTGGTCAATGTAATGACGAGTGAGATCTACCCTGCCGATGTTGCAATCTATAAAGATATGATTGCCGCTGTCGGTGATGTATCCGATTATATCGGACCTGACACAAAGATCATTGACGCAGAGGGAAAGTACCTCGTGCCGGGACTGATCGACGGACATATCCACAGTGAATGCAGCAAGCTGAGCATTACAAGTTTTGCAAAGGCTGTCGTACCCTGCGGGACAACAAGCATGATTTCTGGTCTTGACGAATACATTTCCGTATCCGGTCTGGAAGGCTTAAAGGAAGTTCTGGCTGAAGTAAAACAGAGCCCGCTGAAGGTGTTCTGGGGAGCGCCTTACAAGACGCCTTACACAATACCGGAATCTACCGTTTCTTTTAACTTCACAAAAGAAGTTCATGAAGAGGTTCAGCAGTGGCCGGAATGCTTCGGTGTGTGGGAGACAGTCCGGGAATTTCTGCAGGAAGAGGATGAGAACACACTGGGTGCCATCGAACAGGCATTCAAGAACCGTCTCCCGGTATTCGGCTGTGCACCTATGGCAAGAGGAAATGACTTAAACGGCTATCTGTGCGGCGGAGTACGTCTGGACCACGAAAGCTACGACCATGAAGAAGTGGTTGAGAAGATGAGAAAAGGAATGCACATGCTGATCCGTGAATCATCTGTTACACATTTTCTGGCCGAAAATATCCGCGCAGTGACAGAGGTAAATCCTTACATGGCACGCCGCGTCAGCTTCTGTACCGATGATGTGACCGCAACAGATGTTCTGGAAAAGGGACACCTCGA
The DNA here is from genome assembly GCF_003479085.1 of Clostridium sp. AF19-22AC. Taxonomy (NCBI): domain Bacteria; kingdom Bacillati; phylum Bacillota; class Clostridia; order Eubacteriales; family Clostridiaceae; genus Clostridium; species Clostridium sp. AF19-22AC. Next base: position 364,910 of record NZ_QUGN01000003.1, read on the forward strand.
CAATGTTGTACGTCTTGCAATTGCAGCCGGTGTGGAACCGATGACAGCAATCCAGATGGGTACGATCAACAGTGCGGAAGCTTACCGCATCGATCATCTGGTAGGTTCCATCTCTCCGGGAAGAATCGCGGATATCCTGCTGGTCGACAGCCCGGAAGAATTCCATGTTGAGACAGTTATCACGAATGGGCAGCTGGTGGCACAGAATAAGAAGCTTACCTATGATCTGAAGGCTCCGGAAAGAAGCACAGTCCTCAAGAGTGAATTGAAGTGCCAGAAGACAACAAAAGCAGATTTTGAATACAGAGTAGACATGATAAACGGAACAGCAGATGTTCTGGCAATGGATGTACAGGGACCTTTCGTCCGTAAGAGAAGGGACGTTGTTCTCAAGGTGGAGAACGGAATCATTCTTCCTGATCCTGAACAGGATGTTGCCCTGGTATCTGTCCTCGAACGATTCGGGCGAAACGGCAACCGCTCCCTCGCGTTCTGCTCCGGCTGGAATTTAAAGAGAGGCGCGATGGCATCCTCTGCCGCACCAGATGATAATAACCTGATTGTGATGGGTGTGAATCCGGAGGATATGTCCCTCGCCGTAAATTATCTGATCGAACAGGGCGGCGGACAGGTTGTTGTCGCTGACGGCGAGATCATCGAGTTTTTGCCGCTCCCGGTAGGCGGAATTGCAAGTGATGAAGAACCGGAAGTAATTGCCGCACAGGAAAAGAAACTGAACAAAGCTGCACAGGACCTTGGCTCCACACTGCCTGAACCACTGATGTACATGTTCTTCCTGCCGATCACGGCAATCCCGGATTATGCAATCACTGATGTCGGACCGGTAGATTATACGAACCTCACTACCTTCGATCCTGTTATAAAGCTAAACGAACAATAAAAGGAAAATACAAATGTAACTGTTCATACTCCAATGAACCGTTACATACAAGCAATATATAAGGAGGGATTTTTTATGAGCAACATGAGTAAAGAAAGTCTGAAGAAACTGATTGAGGTAGCTTCCGGGAGAATGCCGGCAGATACGGTAATTAAAAACTGTAAAGTTGTGGATGTTTATAACGGCGGAATCGTTGATGGGGATATCGCCCTGTGTGACGGTTTGATTGCAGGTGTCGGTAAATATGAAGGAAAAGAAGTCATCGACGCAGAAGGAAAATATGCCGCACCCGGATTTATTGACAGCCATATCCACATCGAATCTTCTTATGTAAGTCCGGAAGAAATCGGACGCCTTCTTGTGCCCCACGGCGGTACGACAATTATCGCCGACCCTCACGAGATTGTAAATGTATGCGGGATACGCGGGATGAACTATATGCTTGAAGCCTCCGAACAGACTGCCCTGGATATCAAATACATGCTTCCTTCCTGTGTGCCTGCAACTCCGTTCGAGCATTCAGGAGCGAATATAGACGCGGAAGCAATGAAAGAGCCTATCCGGGACGAAAGAGTCCTTGGCCTTGGCGAATATATGAACTATCCGGGACTCATCGGCGGAAGTGAAAGTGACCTTGATAAGATCATGACCGCAAAGGAAACCGGCAAGCTGATCGACGGACACAGCCCGGGAATCTCCGGAAATGACCTGAATGCCTATGCAGCCGCCCTCGTGCATACGGACCACGAATGTTCCACCGTGGAAGAAATGACAGACCGTATATCCCGCGGATTGTACGTGCTCTTAAGACAGGGCTCGGCATGCCACAATCTGCGGCCGCTGCTCAAAGGACTCACCCCGATGAACAGCAGGCGCTGCCTGCTCTGTTCCGATGACCGCCAGCCAAAGACCATTCTCGAGCTGGGACATCTTGACAACCATTTGAGTATCTGTGTAGAAGAAGGTGTGGATGCAATCACGGCAATCCGCATGGCAAGCTTAAATGCCGCCGAATGCTTCCGCCTGTATGACAGGGGCGCAATCGCACCCGGCCTGCGCGCAGACATTGTCCTGCTTGACAACCTGAAGGACTTTCATGTGAAAAAAGTCTGGATCGAAGGAACGCTGGCTGCCCAGGACGGCGAGTACCTGCTTCCGGTTGAGAAGTGTGACATCACGCCGGTCAAAGGAAGTTTTCATGTAAAAGATTTTTCAAAAGACAAATTAAAGATGCACCTGAAATCAGGCCATGTCCATGTCATTGATATCCTTCCGGGCGGAGTTGTGACCGGAAAAGGGATCGCGGATGTACAGCTGGACGAGTCCGGCGACTTTGTCAGAAATCCTGACGTGGATATCGTAAAAGTTGCCGTAGTCGAGCGCCATCAGGAAACAGGAAATGTAGCTCCGGCGCTTCTGAGAGGCTACGGGCTAAAAGAAGGCGCTGTTGCATTATCTGTTGCCCATGATTCGCACAATATCATTGTTGTAGGTGTATCGGACGAGGATATGGTGTACGCGGTCGAACAGCTTATTGCACAGAACGGCGGAATTATTCTTGTAAAAGACGGCGAAGTCATCGAATCCATGCCGATGCCGTTAGGCGGCCTGATGAGTGACCAGAGCGGCGAATGGGTTGACAAAAAGCTGACCCTGATTCACGATGCTGCTTATGAAAAGCTTGGAATCTGCTCAGAAGTAGAGCCTGTCATGACACTCTGCTTCATGTCACTAGCTGTCATACCTGAACTGAAACTGACAGATATGGGATTATTTGATGTAACGAAGTTCGAATTTGTCTCCGTGGAGGCATAAGAGGAATATGGAGGATACTTAGAGAGATGGGAGAAAAAAAGGCACTCGTGCCCTTGTTTCAAAGAGGTGATTTTGGTGGAATGGCTTATTCCATCACCAATAATATTGTAAACTACCTGATTGTTATCGCTACCTTATCCGGCGTTCTCGGCTGGCCGGATGAGATTGTATATGGCCGTGTCATTCCGGGGATGTCTATCGGGCTGATGCTCAGCGGCTTATATTATGCATTTATGGCACTGAAACTTTCCAAAAAGGAAGGCCGCCCGGATGTGACGGCACTTCCTTCCGGAGTTTCAACCCCGGCAATGTTCGTTATGCTTTATGGTGTCATCATGCCCCTTCATTATGCGCTGGAAGACCCGTACCTTGCATGGTCCGCTGCAATTGCTGCCTGCTTCATCGGCGGCGCCGTTGAATTCTGCGGTGGTGTCATCGGTCCCTGGATGAAGAAGCGTATCCCGAGGGCTGCCCTTCTTGGAACCGTAGCAGGAATCGGATTTATCTGGATGGCAACACAGGGTGTATTCGATGTATTCAGTGATCCTGTGATCGGAATGCCAATCCTGATCGTCGCTATGATCGGTGTATTCGGCGGTTACCTGTTCCCGAAGAAGATCCCGCCGCTTGTTGTCGCAATCGTGGGCGGTATCGTTTATGCTTTCTGTCTTGGAAGAACACATATCGACTTCAGCGGAATCGGCTTTTATTTCCCGAATCCGGTAAATGGGATCCAGCATCTTCTGAGCGGATTCGCAGTCGTTGCGCCTTACCTGACAATCGTGATTCCGATTGAAATATATAACTTTATTGAAACAATGGACAACGTGGAAGCCGCCAACGCAGCCGGCGATAACTACAACGTCCGCGAGGCACAGTTCGCCGATGGGATCTGTACCATGATTTCCGCCATCTTCGGCGGGGTTGTCCCGAATACTGTATGGCTCGGGCATGCCGGACTGAAGAAAGCAAAAGCCGGTATCGGCTACTCCGTCGTTTCCGGCCTTGTACTTGGATTCGCCGGACTGCTCGGACTCTTTACTTTCTTAAGTAACCTCGTTCCACCTGCCGTCTGTGCCATCACCTATCTCTGGTGTGCGATCGTCATGGTCTGTCAGGCTTTCAAGGATTGTGACAAGAAGCACTACGCTGCTGTCGGGATTGCAATGGTTCCGCCGGTTGCGGACTATTTGTTTACACAGATCACAGGAGCAGTCGGACTTGCCGATATCTGGACAGAGACTCTTCCGATCGGATATGCAGGCTATACACCGGATGTCTCCCAGTCACTGATCGATGCAGGTGTCATGTGGAACGGCGTTGCGGCAGTAAAACCGGGGGCCATTATCATCGGTATATTACTGGGAACCATGACGGCCTTCATTATCGATAAGCAGCTGAACCGGGTGGCAGTCACGGCACTTGTCGGAGCTGTGCTCTCACTGTTTGGATTCATTCACAGTGCCGCTCTCGGAATCTATCCGAAATCTCCGTTCATGATGGGATATCTGATTATGGCAGGCTTATGCTTTATCCTGCATCTGGGCAGGAATAAATGGTTCAAGGCGCCGGATGACTTTGATTACGTCTGATGTCATTAAAAAGAAGGATTTCATTTCCGTGAAGTCCTTCTTTTTTATATGTTATTGTTTGACAAGTCCGGATAAGAGTACTATAATGAACATTGTTCATATTAAGGAGGTGCACTGTATGAATACGATTGTAACTTCACGTGAGGCCATCCTGGCCGAGAGCCGGAAACTTGTAATGGAAAAAGGAATGGATTCTGTCAATATGCGGTCGGTTGCCGCCGCCTGCAATGTAGCTGTCGGGTCGATATACAATTATTTTCCATCCAAGGCGGACCTGATCAGTGCGGCTGTGGAAGACGTCTGGAAAGATATTTTCCATATGTCCGGAGAGTCCATGAAGTTTGAACATTTTACAGACTGTCTTGCCTGGCTCTATGAAAGGATTCTAAAAGGATGTGAGCAGTATCCCGGATTTTTCACACTGCATTCCGTCAGTTTTGCCGCCGAGGATAAAAGCAGCGGCCGGAGGATGATGGAAAAGTATTTTGCACATATCAGACAGAACCTTCTGCATGTTTTGGCAGCAGATCCTCTTGTCCGGGAAGATGCTTTTGGTGACCAGCTGAGTGCCGGGCAGTTTGTGGATATGATTTTTACCCTGCTTACTTCCCTGCTTCTCCAGAACCAGAAGTGCTGTGAACCCCTTTTGGTGGTTGCTGCACGCTGTATCTATGAATATAATATAGAATCCAATGAAGGAGGTTTTTATGAAGATTAATAAGATAAAGCTGCTCCTGCTTGCTGCGCTTGTATGGGTAGCTGCCGGGTTTAATATCCTGCGTATCGGGATTATTTCTTACCAGAGCCATGTAACCGTTATAAATATTCTCATTTCTGCCGCTGTATTCCTTGTTTTCTGGTTCATGGTTTTTGGCAGGCTTGTAAAAAAGCACACCAGCAGGATTGTCAGTTATGAAGAAGAAAAACAGTTCTTCCTAAAGTTTTTTGACGTCAAGTCATTCCTTATCATGGCATTTATGATGACATTCGGGATAGGTCTGCGTGTGTCCGGTATCTGCCCGGATGTGTTTATCGCAGTCTTCTACTCGGGACTGGGCGCCGCCCTCACATTAGCCGGTGTCCTGTTCGGATATCATTTTATTAAGAAAGGAAAAGAAAAAAATGCAGGCTATTATGGAAACACTATTTGATGCTGTATATCTGGTCACAGTCATTACTGTGGGGATCCTGATGATCCGGAAAAGTGCAGGGAGGAAACAGTACCTCCTGTTTGGCATTATGGCTGTCACTTTAGGTGCCGGGGATGCTTTCCATCTCGTGCCCCGGGCTTACGCACTTTGTACTGCGGGACTCGAACACTATACGGCTGCACTCGGGGTCGGGAAACTGATCACGTCTGTCACAATGACCGTCTTTTACATTCTGCTGTACTATGTATGGCGTCTGCGCTATCATGTAAAGGATCAGAAAGAGGTGACTGTGGCAGTCTTCCTTCTTTCTGCCGTCCGTATCATTCTCTGTCTGTTCCCGCAAAACAAATGGACCAGCGCCGATGCACCACTAAGCTGGGGCATCTATCGGAACATCCCGTTTGCACTGCTTGGAATCCTCGTAATCGTCCTGTTCTACAAAGCGGCAAAGGAACAGCATGACCATGCGTTCCGCTTCATGTGGCTGACGATTGTATTAAGTTTTGCGTTTTACATTCCGGTTGTACTGTTTGCAGACACAATCCCTGCGCTTGGAATGCTCATGATTCCAAAGACATGCGCCTATGTGTGGACCGTCCTGATCGGATACTTTGACATGAAGTCTCAGTAAATCTCACCCTCTGGAAAAACTCACTACATGTATATATGGCCTGCCGCTGCTTATGAACGGCAGGCCATCCTTTATTCTGATTCCAGACAGGCTTTGATGCTTCTTAGAAACAGGGGGTTTACCGCCATATCCTTCCAACCCATTCGATTCCCTGCCGCTTCTGCCAATTCTTTCTCTGATATCTCCGGATATTTGCAATGTACATCCCGCACGCAATCCTCTAATTTTCGCAGCAATGTTTCTGCTGCAGATACCTTCTGGCTAAATTCCTGCTCTCCGTATACATGATCCCATGCCGGACAACAATACCGGGTACCGCTGAGATTTCCCAGCCGCTCCAGCGTACTTCTGCTCTTGTCCAACTCTGTAAAAATAGGAAACTCATCCTGTACAGGTATTGCATCTCCACAGAACAGTACCCCCTTTTCCTTCAATAGGTAAGATACAGACCCATTGGAATGTCCCTTTGAATCCAGAACCTGAAAAGTAATCCCATCCTCCAAAAAAATGCAGTCATTATCCCTTACGGTTTCATCTACAGAAACAGCTTCATTTACCAATGTATAAAAACCTGGGATCGGACGCTCCTGAAATTGTAAATCAATATCCTCTGTCCACCTTTTTGCCTCTTCTGAGGCATACACCTTACAGCCGGAATTATTTTGAACAGCGGCTGCCCCACCGATATGGTCCGGGTGTGCGTGTGTCAGAAAAATGGCTTTTATTTCTGTCATATCACGCCCGATATCTCTCATATACCTTGCAATGACCTTTTCACTCCCTGCCACTCCTGAATCAATCAGACAGCATGACTGACCGGTAACCAGATATACATATGCATATCTTTTCACAGTCTCTGTAATCTGAAAATCAACTCTGATCTGATGTACATTTCTGCATACTTCCATCTCTTATCCCTCCATAATAATTGCTCTTGAATCTACAGAATTCTCCCTTTTGACTGCGATTTTTCTATATTCCTCTGACTGGAAACAGGATTCAAGCTGTTCTCTCGTGTCCCACTCGATGATAATAAATCTCTCTGGCTTCCACTTACCTGTTAAAGGCTGTATCTTTTCTGTACGTACCAGATAACGCCCTTCATACTTTTCTACTATCGGTCTTACACTACGGATATAATCGTCATACTCCCCTCTTCCTTTTTGACTGTCAATATAAGTTTCAGCTACAAAATAAACCATAATACCCTCCTTTCTATGCAAGTGTTCACTTGCATGATAATTATAAAGGAATGGTGCCTTTTTAAGCACCATTAGCTTTACGAAATTCCCTGTACAAATACATGCACACTTTCGCGTATATACTTCTCTTTCTCAAGTTCCGTAAGCTGTTTCCCAAAGGATGCATCCAGAAAAACGAAGCCGAAATTCATAGATAAAAACATCATAGAAAGGCTCTCACAATCCACATCCGGAAGCTTTCCATCTGCCTTCATCTCCTGAAAATACCTGACCAGCACATTCTTAAACAGCTGGGGCACTTTTAAAATTCCCTCCGATGTATCCTGATACAGCTCGGGTACGCGAAGCCCAAGTGATACCTTTACCATGCGCGGCGTCACTTTTCTCATATATACCTCTGCAAAATGCAGCAGGTCCTTTTCCAGACTGCCCTCATACTTAAAATCTGCTTCCTTCAGACAGGGATTCCATTCCGGCAGTGTCATGGCAGAAAGCACGATCTCCTTCTTGCCCTTAAACTTCCTGAATATCGTGCATTCGTTCACCCCTGCACGGAATGCAATGTCCTTTGTAGTCGTGGAGGGATAGCTGCGCTCCATAATCAATGACATAGCTGCATCTATGATCTTAAGCTGTGTTTCATCAAGCATAGCTGCCTTCCTCCCTTATGCAAGTACTTACTTGCATCATAGCATTTTTCTTTCTGATTGTCAAATCAAGTACCCATTTCATCGTTATTCATATACTAATTAAGAACAAGCTGCATTTTGCCGCCTCACGGCGGCGGATCGGAGAACTTATGCCTGAAACAAAAATCCCATGCCCATACCAGGGCCCTGGTAAACAAAACCCCGTCTCCATTGGAGGCTATGATATGATACGTTTAACCGGTGATCCGTCTGATCCCGATTACTGGAATACCTCCGGACTGACATCCGTTTATGATGCCGGACACGATAAAGGCAGCGGAGGCATCCTTACCTTTCATGACCTGCTGCGCATTTCAAAGGGGGCCATTGGTGACTGCTCTGCTACTGTCACACTGGATATCGAAGCCAGTCCCCCTGTCTACTCTTATTATCCTCCCCACTCTCTGGATGTGGTTTTTGTACTTGACGTCACTGCCAGTATGATGTCGGGAAAAAGCAGGAAAATGGCACTGGCAAAGCGGGCGCTTATCCAGACTATCCAATTACTCTGGGAACAAAACAAAGAAACCCGCATCACCATTGTTCCCTATGCGCGGGATGCCTACATTCCCAATCCCTTTGGCGGACTCTCATACAATTATCTGGGAACACTTTTCACATGGCGCCGTTCAACCACCAGCGGCAACTATATTGGCCAGATTCTGGGATACCGCAACGGCTCTTTTGTTTCGACTACAGATATCCCCGCCTATATGGCACAGTCTGAGCCATTAGCTGCCAGCGCCAATCTGAGCCTGTACAATTATTATAACTATTACAAAATCCAGTATTCTGACATTTACAATGAAGATGGCTCTGCACGGCCTGATACAGTGCTGGCGGGTTACCTCAGCACGGTCTATGCACAGAATCCATCTGCATACAACGGAAACCTTATAGAATCAGTTGCCTCCGGTGCCCCGCTTACTTCAGAGCAGCTTCCTTACAGCATGAACGACACCGGCTATGAGAATAATACGATACTGGAAAATCTGATCTGGGCCATCCCTTATGGGGAAGACACAAACACACAGGCTGGATTAAACGAAGCCTGTACACTTTTCAAAACTCCGGGATTTGCACAGTCCGATGATATACTGCGCCGGGCTGTCATACTGATCACTGACGGGCAGGCAAACCGTTCCATCAATCCCAGTTATCCGGATATATATGCAGCACCGGGAAGTACGGACAGTGATTTCCTCCCCGATATTCCGGGCGGGATATGGAAATACTTCCTTTATCTTAAACAGACTGTTCCAAACCTGATTTCAGAGGTTGCCAGCCGCTCTGCCAACAATGAGGAACTGCTGCTTGCCATGCAGCGTGCCTATGAGACTGCCGTGGAAATCAAATCGCCTTCCGGCGGCAATGCTTCCCTGTTTGTCCTTGGTATCGAAATTGATGCACAGTCCCCGGGGCCGTACACAAGAGAGGACGTTCTGGATATTCTGCGTACAATTGCCACTACGGGTTCCTACCTGCATGAGGCCGCCGAAGACAGCTCACAGAATCCTATTATTGAAGAACTGAAGCGTCTTGCACGTAATCTGTTAATTCTTACCGGAAGTCTTCAGGTTACGGTCACTGATTCCATTAACACCGCACTTTTCGAATATGTTCCCGGTTCACTCCGAATCTTCGGAACGCAGGATACATTAAAATTAAAATCTATCAGTGCCCCCAATATTACGGACCCCTCGGACCCTGAGTATACTGTCTATCAAAAACCGGCCCTGCTGCCCGATATCAGTGACCAGAATGTCCAGGACGGTATTATTACCATAAACCTTGGGGACCTGCCCTACGCTCCCGCTGCACCGGAAAGCAGGACCCACATCCGGCTGACCTATCATATCCGTGCAAAAGGGGCGGCCCACGGATCACACCTGCATACAAACAAGGATTCCGAAACTGCCGTGTCCTTCCTTGAGCCAAACCATCTGACAGCCGACTCTCCACTGCTTACTTATGATAATCCGCTGCGCACACTGCACTTCCCTACTCCTATAGTATCCTGTAACGCAGACTATACGATTGAAAAATATGCCGGGACCGCCACGGATGATGTATTCTATAAATCCATTTCCGTCACAGCCTGCCAGACCGTTTATTACCGTTTTGAAGTACACAATTATACGGACTCTGATGCAGTGTTCCCGCTTCTGTATGATGTCAGAGGGGTTCAGACCATAGAAGAGGCCCGTTCAAACCCTGACCGTCTCATCATCGCTGAAAATTTCACTGTGCCCGCCCAGAGTACGGCCGAATTTACGGCCGGCTACAAAACCTCCTGCGGTGAGGGTACTGTCTCTGATTTCGCGGTGCTGGAAACAGGAGACACTTATCTCTACGACAATGCCTCCGTGATCGTACATGATGACACTGCTTATTATACCGTAGAGTATCTGGATAAATGTACGGGACAGCGTATTTGCCCAGACCTGCTCGTTACAGATGTGGCTGCCTGTTCGGTCATCTCAGCACACGACCATATCCGGTGCCTCCCATGCTGGAAATTCGTCTGTGCCATACCGTATCATCTTCATTTGTGCGAAGGGGAAAATATACTGAAACTTTACTATGTTCCCTGCTAATTGCTATATCGTAACAACTGCCCCCTAAACGGGGGCAGATATTCTTCCAAAATTCCGTAAAAACAACATGATATCAATAGCTTTGACACCCATCCACCAGTTTTCACTGATCGCGAATTCCTTCGCATACTTTTCTCCCAAATTAAACCAGTTCCATGTAATATTCCAGACTCCGCCCGGATTCCTCGTCTCCACCAGATAATCCAGTTCTTTTTCCACGATCTCCTCATTTCCCTTATAGAAAGGACTTTCAGTGGACGGGATGAATTCTGACGGTCTTGGTGTATACCCGGCCCATTTCTCAGGATTTCTCTCTATCCTCTGATTCACAGCCGCAGCCATCTTTTCCATCAGGCTGCCGCATTCAAAGGAGTCTGCAAGGCCGGTTCTCATAATCTCTCCCAACAGGGCCAGTACACCTCCGGCACCCATTTCACCTAAATCCTCTGTATCCGATACCCTTTCCAAAATCTGCTTTGTATATCCCGCAGCTTTCTGGAACAACGCAGAATCCCTGTCTGCATATCCGAGTACAAACGCACACAGCGTTGCAGTCAGTCCTAAATCCTGCACCCGGTTGCTTTCCTCACTGTAACTCCACCAGGGTGCATGCGCATATAAATCATTGGACGGTACTGAAAAATGCCACCCTGTTTCATCACTATGTACACCGCTGTCAAGATAACGCAGAATCCCCTGTACTACAGGATGTGCGGCCCCTTCATTATCCAAAAAGCCGATCCCTCTTAAGATACCGGTAACTACTACCGCACTATACGGTGCCGATTCCGGGTTCCAAATATCAGGCTCTATGGTACTGCTAAAGCCCCCGTCTTCATTCTGATAACAGGCAAGCGCCTGAACGACCTCTTCTCTGCTCCCGCCCTCAAAATGAAATTTCCACAGGGCCAGTTCCAGCTCCCTTGCATTTCTATGCATCCATGTGCGTACTTCCTGATACGCCTTTTGATCAAGTGTTTTCAATGCCGTTTCCTCCATTTGTCTTTTAGATGTGATCATATCATACGATCTATACTCTGTATTGTAAAAAAACGACATTGAATTTTCCTTTTATCTCCAGCTTTGTGCGATCTTTCTCGCCTCCTCCGGCGACGTCCCGTGGAACCGCCTGAACTCTTTTTGCAGGTGTGACTGGTCTGTATACCCGTACCGGTATACGGCATCCAGTATGTCGAACTGAGGGTCTGTAACCAGATTATGCCATACATTCTGGTAACGCACCAGTGTGGCAACCTTTTTCGGAGGCAGCCCGATCTTCCCTAAGAAGAGCCTTTCCAGCTTCCGCGGACTGACGCAGCAGGATTCGCATAGTCCTCTGACTGACACGCCGCCTGAGCTGTCCAGTATGTTGTGAACCGCCTGAAACAGATCGGAATTCAGTTCCATATCTGCTAATTTACGGTACAGGAACTGCTCCACCCGTGCGATTCTTTCCTTCACCGTCAGCAGATAGAAAAACGGCTCAAAAAGGGACCTCCACTCTTTTCCAAGATCATCCATATCAAGATGAAGATTCCGGGTCTCCTGAAATTCCAGATTCAGGAAAAGATGTACCGCCCAGAAATGAAACCGGATGGCAAAAACAGTTACCACGTCTGTTTCCCCTCCCTGCACGGTTGTAAAAGGTAAGTCCTGAATCCCGCACAGCATACCAGTCATCGTCTGCTTCGTATGGTTGACCGAAAGTATGATATCCACACACGTGTCCGGAATAACCAGAACTTCTCTTCCTGCCGTCTTTGCAAGGTTCTCCCTAATTGTTCCCTCCGTACCTGCTTCGTTTGTAGTCCAGTAACAGGCAATGTATGGCCGCAAAGGTTCCCCCGGGAGATATTCCTTATATGTATGATCCGATAAAAACGGACGCGCCGTAATAGGATGGTATATTGTATGAAAGTTCAGCATGTATGTCTCCTCTTTATTTACGTCCGTACGGGACATGTTCTATATCCTGCTGTCTGACTCACCCGTATCATTTACTTCCGGTCCAGATAATGATGCATGACACTAATCAGGTGGTCAACCTCAATAGGCTTCATCACATGTTCATTCATTCCCGCCTTCTTTGCACGGTAAACATCATCTGCAAACGCATTCGCTGTCAATGCTATGATCGGAATATCTGCTGCATCCGGACGCCGCCCCTCTGCCGCTGACTTACGGATTACTTCTGTAGCTTCGTAACCGTTCAATACAGGCATCTGGATATCCATCAGGATCAGGTCATATGTTCCCGGCGGATTCGTTTCAAACAAGTCTGCGGCCTCCTGTCCGTTTGCTGCACAAACAACTTCAATCCCATACATATCCAGTAATTCCTTCACGATCTCCTGATTCAGCAGATTATCCTCCGCAAGCAGAACCCTTGTACCCGGTTCAAATGCATATTCCATATCATCCGGCTTCTGGCTGCATGGCACACTGCCGTCCTCCGTTTCCGGCACCAGCTGCAGATAGATGGTCACTATGAATTTTGTACCCCGGTTTATTTCGCTTTCCACCTGGATGGTGCCATTCATCATTTGCACCAGATTCCTTGTTATCGCAAGCCCCAGACCGGTTCCCTGAGTCCAGCCGACACGCGGGTCTTCCGCCCTTTCAAACGGAAGGAACAATTTTTCCTGAAACTCTTTCGTCATTCCTATTCCATCGTCTTCCACTATAATTTCATAGCAGCCGACTCCGCTTTCACTGGATAGTTTTTCCTCCAGACAGATGCTGATATTTCCTTCCTCACCGGTATACTTCACCGCATTAGACAAAAGATTCAGAAGCACCTGCTTGACACGGGCAGCATCACCACGAACGGCATTGTGCTCCATTTTTTTTACACTTACTGAAAAATGCTGCTTCTTTGAGCCGGCCTCTGGCTGTATAATCTGTGACACATCTTCCAGTAGTTCTGTCAGCCGTATCGGTTCCTCATTCAGACCTACATTTCCAGATTCTATTTTAGACATGTCCAGCACTTCATTGATCAATTCCAGCAGGTGCGCCCCCGACAGGCTGATTTTCTGCAGGCAGTCCTCGATTTTCTCCTGACTGCCTATATTCTTTTCCGCAATCGCTGTCATTCCCATGATCGCATTCATCGGTGTCCGGATGTCATGGCTCATTCTGGATAAGAAATCCGACTTGGCCCTGTTTGCCCGGTCCAGTGAGTGATATGCTTCCTCCAGAGCTGCTTTGGCCCTTTTTTCTTCTTCATAATATTCCAGTTCCCGCTGTTTCTCTTCACTGATGTTCCGGAATGCGATGATAATCGTCCTTGGTTTTCCGTTCTCAATAGAAACCGGGTAAATTTCCAGCCTCAGCCAGAGGTCAGGATTCTGATGACGGAATTCGACTTCTGTATGTTCATTCTTCCCTGTCAGTTTATTCAGAAGCCACTCTCTCTGGCAGATTTCTGCCACCCTGTTTAAGTCATCCTGATTGATGCTGTGCAGGATGTATTTCCTTAATCCCTCTGTAAACGACCCCCTCCGGGGAAGGATATCCCCTTCGTTCACCTCCGGCATACGGACTGCATAATAATTGTCCTGAAAGAGGTCTACATAAAACATGCTGATATAGACATCGTTGATTGCCTGCAGCGCCGACTGGTTCATATATAAACGTTCACTGTTCTCAAAAAGCTTTGACTTCATGCTGTGTATATTCTGCAGTGCCCCCACAACCCGGGCCGGCCTTCCTTCTTCCGTGATCAGCCTGCAGTTTACCCGGAACCATATAAACTTCCCTCTTTCTCCTCCCGGAGTCGTACAGCGTACATCAAACACCTCACTGCGGCCGTGGCAGATATTGTCAAGCACCTTGGGGGCGTCATCCGGATGCACAATCTGCTCATCCAGAATGATTTCCGAATAACGGTTCAACTCATGCCGCACAACCCCGCCGCCTGCCTGTGGTTCATAGCTGATAAACGTATCGGTATCCATCAGGTACTCGAACATGACTGCCGCACTCGCCTCCATTGCCACGCGGTACAGGTCCTGTTCCCGGTTGAGCCTTTGCTGGAGGTTTTTCCGGGGTGTGATATCGACTACGGTCCTCTGTATAATAAGCTCTTTCTCAGCTGTCATCCCAACGATCATGCTCGTCCCGTCCATCCAGTGGATAGAACCGTCTTTCCACTTCACACGGTATTCAAGATCCTGCCGGTCCCCTGTCTGGTGAAGCTTTGAATAATGTGCTCTGATCTTTTGCTGGTCTTCCTCCAGAACTGCACCAAGTACGCCGTCATGCCAGTCGTTTACCCCTTCCTCTATATCACGGTATCCCATGAGTGATACAGTTGCCTTATTAAGGGAAATGAGCTGGCTTACGCCGTTATTTCTCTGTACGAAACGAATAATCCCGCACGGTACTGTATCATAGATACTTGTCAGAAGCTCAGTCTGCTCTCTCAGCCGCTGGGCATCCTCCTCTGTCCGGGTGATATCCAGATAGAGGCTGTTGACCATCCACCTGCCATCCACATCCTGTGCCTTTTTCCCGCTGTCCATCACCCACTTCAGACTGCCATCCCTGCAGCGCACCCTGTAACGGGTAGAATAAGTCAGGCCGCCGTCCCTGAATGCCTCCGCACAATCGGCAAGTGCTTTATCCAGATCAGGAGGATATACTGTTCCTACCGCCGTCCCGCCTGTAACTTCCATAAATTCTTCCACCGTATATCCAAAGAGGGCCGCCGCCTCTTTGCTGACAAATGCGAAAGAATAGGTGTCATCATCATTACTGATCTTAAGCCCTCCGGCAATAGAAGACATAATCACTTCCAGCTGGCGGTTCTGCTGTTTGATTTCCTCTTCCAATGCAGTCAGGCGTTCCTGAACATAATCAAAGGACTGCCGTCCGATTTTTTCCGGGAAAATTTCTCCTTCAACCATTTCCTGATAAGGGTTGGAACAATGAATGTGTACACACTTCATTCCATCTTCTGTATCCTGAAGTACAAAGGTAACTCTCTGATGGACTTTGAGATACATCCCGGTATCCGGATTCGTCGCAATCCACATACGCCCCGATACGACATACATATTCTCAGCCGGACAAATGACCTCATATTCCTCGTCTGATATCGTGCAGTCCGGTATTCCCTCTTTAAACTCACGAAACTGCGTGATAATGTTGTCCCTCCCTGTGAGATATTCCTCTTCCCCGGCCCCGAACCATGAAATCTGCATTGCAAAATGGTCAATAATCCATCTTGTATCGTGCTCGCAGTAATGCTTGTGCATCATTAGGCTGGCTATTCTTCTCGCTTCTTCTATCCGCTGATTTTTATTCATGTCTGCTGCTCCTGCTTCTTGTAATACTTTTTTATTCGTCCTCTTTCCTGATTCTAAAATTCCCAATCAGTTCCTTTAAGAGTAAAGCCTGGGCTGAAAGCTCCTCACTGGCCGCCGCACTTTCCTCGGCCGTTGCAGAATTCATCTGGACAACGCCGGAAATCTGTTCAATCCCTTGCGTAATCTGTTCTGCAAATCTCGCCTGCTCTGCTGAAGCCGCCGAAATCTCTTCTATCTCACCGGCCACCCTGCCTGCTCCCGCCACCACGTTCTGAAGTGTATCTGCCGTCTCATCTGCAATACCCGCCCCATTCTCTACTGCCAGCAGAGAATTCTGTATCAGGGCTGCCGTACTCTTCGACGCATCCGCACTCTTTTCCGCCAGCTGCCTGACCTCACCGGCCACGACTGCAAAGCCTCTTCCGCTTTCACCTGCCCGGGCCGCTTCCACCGCAGCATTGAGGGCTAGGATATTTGTCTGAAAGGCAATCTCCTCTATTGTCTTTAAGATCTTACTGATCTCACGGGAACTTTCCCGGATATCCTGCATGGCACCCAGCATCTCCCGCATCCTTACATTGCATTCTTCTGCTTCCCTTCCAACCTGACCTGCCTGCCTTTTCGCCGCATCGGCCCGTTCCGCATTAGAAGTGATCTGGCTGGTAATCTCGCCGATGCTGACAGCCAGTTTCTCCACCGTCCCTGCCTGCTCCGAAGCTCCCTGTGCCAATGCCTGCGCACCTGCAGACACCTGTTCAGATCCACAGGATACCTGCTCGGCAGAACTGCTGATCTGGTTCAATGTAGTATTCAAAGAATCCAGAATCTGTTGCAGCGCTTCCCTAATAAAACGCAGGTCACCGATATAAAGATCCTTTGTAGTAACGGTAAGGTCACCTTTTGCCATCTCACCCAATGTACCGGACACATCTTCTATCATCTCTTTCAATGTCTGGATGGAAAAGCGCACGCTGTCAGCAAGCCGGCCGATCTCGTCTTCACTGTGGACACGGACCTGCACTTCCAGGCTGCCCTGTGAAAATTCCTCCATGTTGCTGCTAAGTTCCGCCAGGGGCCTCAGCATCCTGCGTATAATCAGTATTGTCACCGTAATCAAAATCACCACTATTATGGCGGATAAAACGAGCATCACAGCAATCAGACTGTCACGGGTGGCATTCACCTCTGAAACCGGCAGAGTTGCGGCTGCAAGCCATTGTGTTGAAACACTGTTTTTAAAAACAGAAATATATTTCGTACCTCTGTAACTAAATTTTATAACTCCATTGTAATTCTCTGCGGCCTTTTGCTTGTATTCATCTGTGATATCGAGATCCATGACATTTTTCTCCATTGCATCGGGATCATCACTGTATATATAATCTAAATTGCTGGAAATAATCTCCAGATATCCATTTTCCCCAACTTTGATGTCTGCAAGAAGCTTATTCAGACTGCTGACATAAACATCAAAACCAACGAAACCAGTGATACCACTCCCGCCATCCACACGCACCGGTGATACAATAGACACAATATCTTTATTCGTGGCCGGGTCCGTATAAGGGTCTGAAATCACGGTATTTCCATTTGTAATAATCTGGCTGTACCATTGTGTATCTGCCAGATTTGCCTCCACGGTTTCACCATCTGAAAGCAGATATCTGTCCGATCTTATATCCGCCGCCCATACCTGAAGGACCTTTTCATCGGCCATACGGTCAAGTGCTCCGGAGAGTTCTTTCAGAACAATTGCTTTCCCTTCATAGGACTCAATATCCTGCGGTGATGAAACTGCCTCAAAATAACGCTGAAGGTCTTCGCTCTCCTCAAACATCTTGACTGCGGACACCTTGCTGTTAAAGAAATCATCCACTATAGATACCGCATAATCTGCCTGCACATTGATGATATCATCATTCAGCCCCGAGATACTATCTGCGGCCATGATGCAGGATACAATGATCAGGATACTGAGCGAAGGAATTATAACCGCGAGTAAACTCAAAATAATTCTGGATGAAATGGATTTTGACTTTTTCTTTTTTCCATTTTCTTTCTTCTGCTGAACTAACAAATTTGACATATAGGATGCCCCCGTAATCTATAGACTTATGTATGCATCATTATATCATAAATACAAAACCCGCGAAATACTTCATTCCATATTTCAGTTTACATTCCGGCGCATATGCAGGGAGAAAATAATCCGGACAGCATCCTCTATGTTTCCTAGAACGCTGCCCGGATAAAAATGTGTATCTTATGCTTCTGTAAGTTTTCCGCGTTACCTCTTGTCTCTGAGTGTCACATCATGTGCCCCGCCTTCAACAATACTTGTGGACGATACCAGTGTGATCTTCGCCTTTTCCTGAAGTTCCGGAATTGTGAGTGCACCGCAGTTGCACATCGTAGAGCGTACTTTGCTTAACGTCTGGTCGACATTGTCTTTCAGGCTTCCCGCATAAGGAACAAAGGAGTCAACTCCTTCCTCAAAGGAAAGCTTCTTGTCGCCGCCCATATCGTATCTCTGCCAGTTTCTTGCCCTTGCACTTCCTTCGCCCCAGTATTCCTTCATATAGCTTCCATTGATATTGACCCTCTTAGTCGGGCTTTCGTCAAATCTTGCAAAATATCTTCCAAGCATAACGAAGTCGGCTCCCATTGCAAGTGCCAGTGTGACATGGTAATCATGCACGATTCCGCCGTCTGAACAGATTGGTACATAGATTCCTGTCTCCTGATAATACTCGTCTCTCGCTTTTGCCACCTCGATCAGGGCCGTTGCCTGTCCCCTTCCGATTCCTTTCTGCTCACGTGTGATGCAGATTGCACCACCGCCGATTCCGACTTTTACAAAGTCCGCACCCGCTTCTGCGAGGAAACGGAACCCATCCGCATCGACTACATTGCCGGCGCCTACTTTTACACTGTCGCCATACATCTCCCTGATATAGTCAATCGTCAGTTTCTGCCATTCTGAAAATCCTTCTGAACTATCAATACAAAGAACATCAGCCCCGGCTTCCACCAGCGCCGGAACTCTCTCTGCATAATCCCTCGTATTGATTCCCGCTCCTACCATATATCTCTTCGAACCATCAATCAGCTCATTCTCATTCTTCTTATGGGTATCATAATCCTTGCGGAAAACCAGATATACAAGTTCCTGATTCTTGTTGACAAGAGGAAGGCAGTTGATCTTGTGTTCCCAGATGATGTCATTGGCCTCTTTCAGTGTTGTATCCTCGTCGGCGTATACAACATTCTCAAGCTTTGTCATGAAGTCCTTTACCTTCGTATCCGCATCCATCCTGCTTACCCGGTAGTCCTTATTCGTCACGATACCCAAGAGCTTCCCGCTCGGACTTCCATCCTCCGTAACCGCTATAGTTGAATGCCCTGTACGCTCTGTGAGTTCCAGTACATCCTGAAGAGTCATCTCCGGTGAAATATTAGAATCACTTACTACAAACCCTGCACGGTAGCGCTTTACCTTTTTAATCATCTCCACCTGGTCTTCAACAGACTGTGAACCAAAGATAAATGACAAGCCGCCTTCCCTTGCAAGTGCAATTGCCAGTCTGTCGTCGGATACGGACTGCATGATTGCAGAAACCATCGGAATATTGATACTAATCGCGGGCTCCTGTCCTTTTTCGTATTTCACCAGCGGTGTCTTAAGGCTTACCTTTGCCGGAATGCACTCTGCAGATGAGTAACCCGGAATTAAAAGATATTCGCTGAAAGTCCTGGATGGTTCTTCGTAATAAAATGCCATGATAATCCTCCTTTTTTGGCTGCTGTTCTTATGATTAACATATTTTCAGAATTATATGTTCCTATCGTACCACAATCAGCGCTGACAGAAAACCCCAAAAGTTACCAAAAAAGGAGGCTGTTTTACCAGATTTATTTTGCTTTCTTTGCTTCTTTCTTAGACTCCAGCCTGCTGATGATAATGGAGCAGGCAGCATCTCCTGTGATATTGACTGTTGTCCTTCCCATATCGAAGATTCTGTCCACACCGGCAACCAGTGCAATTCCTTCCACGGGAAGTCCGACACTCTGCAGCACCATCGCCAGCATGACCATACCTGCCCCCGGAACACCTGCCGTGCCGATAGACGCAAGAGTTGCAGTCAGCACAATCGTAACCATCTGGCCAAGCGTCAGGTTTACCCCATAACAGGTTGCGATAAATATAGCACAGACGCCCTGATAGATAGCAGTACCGTCCATGTTAATCGTAGCCCCCAGCGGGAGTACAAAGCTAGCCACATCCCGTCTTGCCCCCAGCTTCTCTGCACATTCCAGATTCAGTGGAAGTGTTCCCACAGAAGAGGCACTGGAAAAGCCCATAATCATTGCCGGTGCCATGCCCTTAAAGAACTTCAGGGGGCTGACCCCGCCTAATGTCCTGACAGTTGTCGAATATACCACAACTGCATGGATAATGTACGCAATATATGCCGCCAAAAGTACCATTGCCAGAGAACCCAGAATTTCCGGACCATTCACTGCCACAACCGGTGTAATCAGACAAAAAACACCGAATGGGGAAAGCTTCAGTATCATTGTCATGACTGCCATGCTCACATCTGCCAGACTGTTAATCCCTTTTGCCAGTGCCTTTCCCTTTTCCCCTGCAACGATGATTCCAAAACCAAAAAACAACGCAATGACGATCACCTGAAGCATCGTAGCATCCGCCATCGGCTGGATGAAGTTCGACGGGAAGATATTCACAAGTGTATCCATAAAGCTGACTGAATCTGCTGCCTCATATTCGAGTCCGCTCGTCTGGAGCACATGGAATGTTCCTTTGAATACATTTGCCAGAATCAGGCCGATCACTACCGCAAATGCAGTCGTACACATATAATACACGACTGTCTTCCATCCAATCGAACCTACCTTACGAATATCGCTCATAGAAATAACCCCCGCAATAATCGATGTCAGTACGATAGGAACAACGATAAACTTCAGCAGGTTCAGGAAAATCGTTCCAAACGGCTTGATGTAGCTCTCCGCCCACTCTGCCTTACCGGTAAGCATGAAGATAAGTCCTGCCACGATCCCCAGTGCCAGCCCGATAAAGATTTGCATTGCCAATGATAGCTTCTTTTGTTTCTGCATAATTCCGTCCTCCAATTTATATATATTTTATATACAAATTATAAAATATTTATAATTGTAATGCAATCTTTATTTTTCTAATTAATTTGTTAGATAATTCACAATGTTCTGAAATCTTTCACTTATTTGTGAATTGTTTCGGACATATATCATATGTAAATTTGACTTCTTTAGTTTCTGCTTTATTTCTTTTATCTGGTGTTTTTTCGAATATCTGTTCTGTTTTTTATTGAAGTCACTGTATAAATCTGGTAAAATAGACCTAGCTACCAGATAAGACATCTTCACAAAGGAGAAACATAATGAAGGACATAAAATTTTTTTTAACTAATCTCCTCTTGCCATATGAAAAAATATGGACTATATATATGGCCGCTGTTACTATTCTTGCCGGTATCTGCTTTAACATTTTTCTTACCTTGAAATTTCATTGGGTCATGATTCCTTCACATCCAATGTTTCCATTCTTTATAGGTACGAACTTTATGTTTCTGCTCTGTTTTCTCATTTTCATACTAGAGTCCTTTTATCAGCGCCTGCTCGTTCGTTTCTTAGCGCCATTCTACAGTCAGGTTAAAACAAATGATCTTCGTCATTTCACTTATATGGAATATCATCAGATGTTTTCACAGATATTTCCTTTGAATGACCACCTGGCAGCTATTAAGAAAAGATACCTTCCTTTTTTGTACTGTTCCAGATTTTTAATGATACTATTGTATCTGACCATTTTGTTTTTATGTGGGACAGCAGATTATTTTTTCAGCCGGGTCCCCGTAGTTAAGACATCTTTTTGTTATTATCATTTTTTCATTATAATTGCCCTGATCATATATTTACTTCTGATCATGCATTTAAATACTTCAAAACTTCCTGACATGCCTCAGGCAAATAAGTGGTTCTTCTTCATACTTATATCCATTCCTTTCGCTTCGCTCAGGCACAA
>NZ_QUGN01000030.1:0-53871 GCF_003479085.1 Clostridium sp. AF19-22AC
GCCTGAGCGAAGCGAAAGGAATGGATATAAGTATGAAAAAGGCAAAAAAGTGGTTTGCAGCGGCACTCGTGTTGTGTATGGTTCTGCATTTGCCCGGATGCGGTACGGGCGGAGGTGATGGCGGAGAAAGTAAAAAGGATGAGCCTGCTTCTGAAAAGAAGACGATTGGCTGTGTTCTTCTGACAAGAGAGCATGTATTCTGGAACATGATGGAAAAGGCGATCCAGAAGGAGGCAGACGCAAATGGCTACGAGGTGATTTTTTCGGACGGACAGCAGGACAGCGATACCCAATTCAGTCAGGTTCAGGATTTTATTACTCAAAAAGTAGATGCGATTATATTATCCCCGGCATCCAGCTCGGGCTCGGCTGCTGCGATTGACATGGCTGATGAGGCAGGAATCCCGGTATTTACTTTAAACTGCACGTCAGACGGAGAGCCGGTCTGTCATGTGGGTACGAATGAGATTCTGGGAGGAAAGCTGGCTGGGGAGTATGCAGCTGAATTATTAGGAGGTGCAGGAAATACAGCCATTATTACTTATGAAGAGATCGAACCTTGTGTGCAGCGGGCACAGGGATTTGAAGAGGCATTGAAGGCATATCCGGATATGAAGGTATTAACAACCGGTAATTATGCAGGGGATGCCGCGAAAGCAGCAAATGTTACACAGGATTTTATAACCCAGTATCCGGAACTGGATCTTATTTTTGCTGTTGGCGATCCGGCAGCGGTAGGTGCACTCAATACGATTAAAGCGGCAGGATCGGATATCCGTATCATTGGTTACGATGGAAATCCTGAAGGCATCGAAGCTATTAAGTCGGATACAGACGGAAAAGTATGGATTGCAGATGTGGCACAGGATCCGGACGGACAGGGCAAGGCGGTCATTGAAGCTGTTAAAAAGCATTTTGAAGGCGAAGAAGTTGATAAGACGGTATTGATTGATCCTTATATTATTGACGCAGATTATATTAAAGAAAATAATCTTTAAACCGGGGATCGGTGCTAAGCAGGAGGAAATCATGGAACGGGAACCATTTGTTAGGATGAACCAGATATGTAAGAGATTTCCCGGGGTAACTGCTCTTGACCATGTGAGCATTGATTTTTACAAGGGTGAGGTTCATGTTCTTGTCGGAGAAAACGGCGCAGGCAAATCGACTTTAATTAAAGTTCTCTCAGGAATCTATCACCCGGATGAAGGCAGCCTTATGCTGGCTGGCAGGGAAGTCAGTTTTCATACGCCGAATGAAGCGCTTAAAGCAGGTATTAGTGTGATCCATCAGGAGATGAATGTACTTCCGGACATGACTGTGGCCGAGAATATATGTCTCTGCAGGGAGCCGTTAAAAAAGAAATTATTTATCAATGGCAGGAAAATGAATGACATGGTGGATTCTTACCTAAAAGACATTGGAGCTGATTTCCATGCGGAAGACTATGTAAGAGATTTAAGTACGGCACAGATGCAGGTTATGGAGATTGTCCGCGCCGTATCACAGGAGGCAGGGATTGTTGTAATGGATGAGCCAACAGCATGCCTGTCAGAAAAAGAAACCATGTCCCTGTTCCGCATTATCTCACAGTTGAAAGAAAAAGGGGTCTGTATTATTTATATTTCCCATCGGATGCAGGAAATATTTGAAATAGGGGACATGGTGACTGTCTTAAAGGACGGCCGGTTAATTAAGACAATGCCGATGTATGCCAGTGATGCGGATATGCTGATCAGGCTAATGGTTGGACGGGAAATTAAGGGAAGTGTTAGGAATCATAGAGAGATAGAAAAGAAACCAGTACTGGAAGTGAAGGGACTTGGTAAGAAAGGCTGTTTTCAAAACATCTCATTTCAGTTATACCAGTCAGAAATATTATGCATTTCAGGATTAGTCGGTTCAGGACGAACGGAGCTGCTGAGATGTATCTTTGGAGCCGACCCATATGATGCAGGAGAGATCTTTGTAAAAGGGAAAAAAGTAGAGTTCAGGCGCCCGCAAAATGCAATTGAGCATGGGATCGGGCTGGTGCCTGAGGAGAGAAGGAGCCAGGGAATTATCATTGAGCAGAATGTACGGGAAAATATTTACCTGACCAATTTAAAGAGACACAGAAGAGGGATTTTTATTGATAATAAATGGGCAGGGGATACGGCCCGGAAATACATCGGACAGATGAGAATCAAAACTCCATCGATGGAAACGGCAGTTAAAACATTGAGCGGAGGGAACCAGCAGAAGATTGTCATTGCAAAATGGCTTGCCGCTGATGTAGAGATATTACTTTTGGATGAACCGACAAGAGGAATAGATGTGAATGCAAAAGCAGAAATTTACGAACTGTTAAATGCTTTTACAGAAAAAGGCGGCAGTATCCTAATGGTATCGTCAGAACTTCCGGAGGTGCTTAACACAAGTGACAGGGTTATCGTCATAAGAGAAGGCAGACTTTCAGGGGAATTGCTGGCACAGGAAGCCACGGAAGAAGGAATTATGCGTTATGCCAGCTTTTCAGAAGAGGAAATCAGCAGGAAAGGGGGTGGACAGGCATGAAAGGAAAGGTTGGCAGATTTTTAAAAAGCAATGTTCTGATCGTGTTCCTTGTAATTTTAGTAGTTGTTATTACTGTTCAGGTGCCGAGGTTTTTAACGATTTCCAATGTCACCAATGTTCTGATACAAATTTCAATTAATGCACTGATTGCAACAGGGATGACTTTTGTTATCTTAACCGGGGGAATTGACCTTTCAGTCGGCGCAGTGGCAGCATTGGCGGGGATTTGTGTGACATATATGATTAAAAAAGTGCCTTCGCCGTCATTTGAGACCAGTATTTTGTTCATTATTGGTATTAGTATTATTGTGGGATTTGCATGTGGTATGCTGACTGCACTGGCTGTGTCAAAGTTTGATGTCACTCCGTTTATTGCAACTCTTGCAGTGCAGTCCATTGCACGCGGAGTTTGTTATGTAATCACGAACAGTACGCCGATATTTCAGCTCCCGGAATCTTTTAACCGTTTCGGGCAGGGCAGAATTTTGGGGAAGGTCCCTATCCTGGTACTGGTTATGATCCTCGTTATGGTGATTTCCGCAGTTGTGCTTCGGAAGACGCCTTATGGAAGAAAGGTATATGCAATTGGAAATAATGAGGAAGTGGCATATTTAAGCGGGGTAAACATTGCCTACGTGAAGTCGTCGGTCTATGTTATATCGGCAATTTTGTCTGCACTGGCAGGGTGCTGTCTTGCATCAAAACTAGGAACGGGCCAGCCGGGCGCGGCCAACGGCTATGAACTGGATGCGGTGGCAGCAGTTGTTATGGCAGGTACAAGCCTTCTGGGAGGCAAAGGTGGAATTGAAAAGACTGTTATTGGTGTTATTACAATTGGGGTGATTAATAATGGCCTGAATCTGATGCAGGTCGGTTCATATTGGCAGACCATTATTATGGGAATTATTATTTTATTAGCAGTTATACTGGATCAAACACAAAATAAGAATGGAGGAAATGGCAGCAGGAAGTAAGCATGTCAGAAATGGGTATGAAAAAACGTTGGAATAATATTTTTGAATCAGACGGAAAGGCGTTCATTTTAGCAATGGACCATGCAGCGGTAACAAGAGCAGGACAAAAGACAATTAAGGACCCGGGAAAAGTAATTAAGGAGGTAATTGACGGTGGTGCCGATGCGGTATTTACTACATGTGGAGTAGCTTCTGCTTATCCGGATGCGTTTGGCAATGCCGGTCTCCTGCTCAGGGTGGATATAGGGACAACGGAAAAACATCCGTCCGGTAAATTTTTTCAGAATGTTCTGGAGACGGCTTCTGTCGAGGATGCATTGAAACTGGGGGCAGACGGAATTTTATGTATGGGATTTACCCATCAGGAAGATGAACCGGAATTTCTTGCGAGAGTTTCCAGATTATCAGCAAAGTGCAGGGAATGGGGCGTTGTTCTTGGCGTAGAAGTCATGCCGGGTGGTTTTCCCGGAGCGCCTGAAGGGCTGCATACTGCTGAAGAAATTGGATTTACTGCAAGAGCTTTTGCCGAACAAGGGGCAGACTTTATCAAGGCTCCATATACAGGAAGTGTCGAGGAATACAAGAAAAATGTAGTAGATTGCTGTTACAGGCCGATTCTTGTTCTGGGCGGAGGCGAGAGCAGGACGGATGAGTGTCTTCTTCAGATGGTACATGATTCTGTGGAGGCCGGGTGCAAAGGTGTTATGATTGGAAGGGCTGTTTTTGAACATCAGAATGTAACAGGCATTACGAAAGCTATATGTGGTATCTTACATAAGGGATGGAGTGTAGAGGAAGCATTGAAGACAATGGATTAGAGCAGGATTCTTAACAGAGGAGGAAGAGTATGGAGAACAGAATTCGTATCATAGGAGATACAGACGACATTATCTTAGAAGAAATGGAAGGCGTCGTTCTGGAAAATCCTTCTCTTTATGAGTATCTGCCTCAGTACAGATGTATTGCCGTAAAGGAAAGAAAACAAGACAAGGTAGTTGTTCTTGCCAATAACGGAGGCGGTGCAGAGCCAATGTTTGCAGGGCTTGCAGGGGAAGGCATGGCGGATGCTGTGTGTACAGGACATCTGTTCTCGGCGCCGTCTGCCTACCATATCTATGAATCCGCAAAATACATTTATGCTGGAAAAGGGGTCCTCTTGCTGACTGGAAATTTTACAGGGGACTTCCTGAATAATGATCTGGCAGCAGAATTGCTAGAGATAGAGGGATATCAGGCCAGATGCGTATATGTACGGGATGATATCGGTGCAGCAGGAAAGGATCACAAGGAAAGGAGAGGCGGTATAGGAGGAATGCTGTGGGTCTTGAAGATGGCCAGCGCCGCCGCTTCTATGGGACTTGATCTCGATGAAGTGGAAAATATAGCGAGAATTGCGGCAGACCATATCTATACGCTTCCTATTGTATTTGATACGGGATATCTTCCAGTTACGGGAACCCCTATGTTCCAGATGCCTGTACGGGACCATATCGAGTTTGGTATGGGATTTAACGGCGAACCGGGCTTTCTGTCAATGAAAATGCCAAAGGCAGGGGAATTGGCAGAAAAAATTCTTACCCTTCTTCTGGATGAATTTGAGGCCGGAGAACAGGATCATGTATGTTTGATGGTGAATAGCTTAGGATCACTCGGATTTCTGGATTTACATGTACTGGAAGGTAAGATAATCAAAGGTTTAAGAAGCCGGGATATTTCTGTTTATGATGCTATTTCAGGATGGTATTCCCCTATTCAGGGGATGGGGGGAATTACTGTGACTCTGCTGCATATGGTGCCGGAGCTGAAACCATATTATGATTATCCGGCCTATACACCGTTTTATATGAAAAGAAGTCCAAGTATACAGAGAGATGTTTGAGTGTAAAAGGCAGGGTGTGATATGAAAAAGGCATTAACAATAGAAGAGACACAAAGGGCAGTCTGCAGGATGAGTGAGGCAATTATTGAAAATGAGCCTTATCTGACTGAACTGGATCAGAAAATTGGAGACGGGGATCATGGGATTAATATGAAACTGGGGTTTACAAGCGTAAAAGATACATTATTATCTCATACATATGACAGTATCAATCAGGTTTTCTATGAAACCGGGATAGCCCTGATTAAGTCAATGGGAGGTGCATCTGGTGTTATATTCGGAACTTTATTTATCGGCGGAATGAAGGATATGCCAGCGGCCGATGTACTGGATGCAAAATTTCTGGCAGATTATATGGAGCATTCACTACAGTCGATACAGAGAAGGGGAAAAGCTGAGTTTGGTCAGAAGACGATGCTGGACGCACTAGGTCCGGCTGTAAAAGCTTTGGAAAAGTATCGGGATGAACCGCTTGAAAAAGCGTTGGAGGCAGCGTCAGAAGCAGCGTGTAAAGGTGCCGGGGATACCAGAAACATGATTCCAGGAGCAGGGCGTTCCAGACAATACGCGGAAAAGGCATTAGGGCATGCTGATTCAGGGGCTGTGTCAACAGCAATACTTTTTGAGGCGTTTTATAAGTGCGTAAGTAAAGAAATGTAGAATTACGGGAAAAGGCAGATGCAGTAGAGCACCCGCCTTTTTCTTCTTTCCTATATAAAATTATGCTGAAAAACTTATTTTAAATCTAGCAGTTTTCCAGAAAATGCAGGCATTTTCAGAACAGCCTTTCCGTTTTTGATCTTCCAGCTTTGGCCTTTTTTATAATTAGTTTCTCCGCCATAGCAGTCCATATCGCTTGCTATCAGCAGTTTCAGTTCGTGTCCTTCCCCAACTGGTAATTCATAATCTTCGATATCTTCCCCGGAGAAATTGAATACTGCGGCGGTTTTTTCTTTTCCGTCGGAGCGCATGAAGGCATAGATGGCCTTTTCCTCCTGATGGCAGTCGAGCCACTGGAAGCCGGACCTGTCAAAGTCAAGAGCGGACAGGGACGGATGCTCCAGATAAAGCTTGTTGAGTGACTGAATGTAATGGTGGAAGGCATCATGAAGGGGATACTTGAGGATATCCCAGTCCAGTTCCCGTTTTTCATCCCACTCTCGGAACATGGCCAGTTCGGTTCCCATGAAGTTCAGTTTCTTTCCGGGATGCGTCATCATATAGAGGTACAGGGCCCGTGCCTGCGGGAATTTCCCGTCGTATTCACCGAACATTTTCTGGATGATGGTTGCCTTCCCGTGGACAACTTCATCGTGTGAAAACGGCAGCAGGAAATGTTCGTCATAATAATACTGCATGGAAAAGGTTAGTTTGTGATAGTCCCTGCCGCGGTAGAGCGGGTCTGTGCGGAAATATTCCAGTGTATCGTTCATCCACCCCATGTCCCATTTGTAATCAAACCCAAGACCGCCTTCTTCCGTCTTTTTTGTAACTCCTGCGTAAGCGCTGGAATCTTCTGCGGCCAGAATGACAGTCGGGTAAGTTTCCTTGATATAGCGATTCATGTTTTTCAGAAATTCGGTGGCATTTACGTTGATTCCCCGCTGGGGGTCGCCCTGCCAGTAAATGATATTGTTGATGGCATCCATGCGCAGTCCGTCGAAATGATATTCTGCAAGCCAGTAATTTGCGTTGGACTGCAGGAAACTCTGGACCTCACCTCTGGAATGGTTGAAGTTTTTGCTTCCCCAGGAGCTGACACTGACGTCGCTGTTCGGGTACTCATAAAGCTGTGTTCCGTCGAAATCAGCAAGGGCGTAGTTATCGACTGCAAAATGGACCGGAACGAAGTCCAGTATGACACCGATATCATTTAAATGACATTGATCAATAAAGTATTTCAGGTCGTTTACCGTTCCGTATCTGGAGGTGGGACTGAAATAGCCGGTGCCCTGATAGCCCCAGGAATCGTCCGAGGGGTGCTCGCTGACGGGAAGGACTTCGACATAGTTGTAACCGTATTCTTTGAGATAAGGAATGAGCAGGTCAGCCGTTTCGGCATAAGTATACCAGCCATTTTCGTCATTTTTATTCATTTTCCAGGAACCGAGGTGCATTTCATAAATATTGAGGGGACTGTTCTTGCAGTCGGTTCTTTTTTTCATCCATTTTTCATCGTGGAAGGTATAACTGTTCAGGTCACGCACAACGGAAGCGCTCTGCGGGCGGAGTTCCATTCCGTAGCCGTATGGGTCGCAGTGGTCTGTGCAGCTGCCGTCGTTTTTATAGATTCTGTACTTATACAGCATACCGTCTTTCATGTTGTCGAGCGTAATCTGCCAGAACTGGCCGTTATAAATCTTTTCCATCGGCGTTTCAGTCCAGCCATTGAACTCCCCGATCAAACCTACCTTTTGGGCCGCAGGGGCAAAGACAGTAAATACAGCTTTGTTTCCGGTGAGCCGGCATCCGAGGAATTTATAGGCATCAAATATTTTTCCCGTATAAAATCCGTAATAATCCATTCTTATCCTCCCGTACTTGTTTTTTTACTATAATAGTTTAATTGACTACCGTCGCTTTTCTTAGTACTATTATCATTATAAAGGATCTAGAGATGGAATCAATCGACAATTTTTGAAAGGAGTATGTTATTCAACGCTTTCGGGATATTGTTGAATAACTGTGGAGTCTATGGACTTAAGAGTGAAGAAGACAAGAAACAGCATTATCAATGCATTTATTGAACTGCGCTCAAAAAAGGAGCTGGAACGGATTACGATAAAAGAGCTGGCAGAGCTGGCCTGTATAAACAAAGCCACCTTCTACCAGCATTATAAGGACATCTATGATTTATCGGAAAAATTAGAGATGGAAGTGCTCACTTCGGCAATCCAGGATATGAACCATCCAGAAAATCTTATCTCAGACCCGCGGGAGGGTGTCATGGAAATTGCAAATGCCATTCTTTCCCGGCGCCCGATGCTCGACATCCTGTATTCCGGCACGAGAAGGCCGCTGCTTGTGGACCGTCTGGAACAGCTTCTGAAAGAAGTGATATACAGTAACTGTCCGGAATATCAGGGCGATCTGGAAAAGGACCTGCTGTTTACCGTCCTGATTCAGGGCACGTTCCGTGCCTTCGAACAGCATATGAACGATGAAAACGAGAAAGTATTGGAGATACTCGCAAACATCAGCGAAAATATGCTGCGGAGTTGAATTTTAAGAATATTCTGAAAACGGACTGCAAAGGGGTCAGACCCCTTTGCAGATTCCATCGTCTTCATAAAGTGCATATTCGCCGTCAGGATATCCGATTGTTTGTTTTGTGCCCATATCGATTTTTTCTACGCATTCTGCTGCATCGACTATTGGTATGTTTTTTCCGCTGCGGATGAATAAGGAAACTTCGTTTAGTGCTATTTCTACATAATGGTGGCCCTTTGGCAGTTCTTTCTCGGAGATGTTTCCGTCCGGAAGGAATTTTATGAACTTCATGTTTTCCGGGAGGTAGACGTATCTTCCGGCGGCATTCTGGGTGTAGACGGGGGCGATCATGATTTCGTTTCCGATCATGAGCTGGTCCTCGACCTGTTTTGCCATTGCATCTTCCGGGTATTCGAATGCGAGCGGCTTAAAATACATATCGTCGTTTAAGGCGGCCTTCATGTATTCGCTGTAAAGGTATGGCAGCAGGCGGTAGCGGACGGAGATTACATGCCGGAAATCTTCGATGTTTTCAAATTGGTAGCATTCCTGCTCTCTTGTCCCGAGTGCGGCGTGGTTGCGCATGAGCGGTGTGAATACGCCGAGCGCCAGCCAGCGAAGGACTAAGTCTCTTGTCGTATCGGAACCGAAACCGCCTAAGTCAGCCCCTGTATAGAGGAAACCGCACATGTTGAGGGACGGCATCATTTTCAGGTTCAGAAGGATGTGTGACCACCAGGACTGGTTGTCGCCGGTCCAGATTCCGCCGTAACGGTGCATTCCTATGTAGGAGGAGCGGGAGAACATCAGGATTCTCTTGTCAGGAACGATTTTTTCAAACGCTTCTGATGCCGCGCGGGTCATGTTGAAGCCGTACAGGTTGTGGACCTTGTCATGGCGGATTTTCTTTCCGTTAACCTCATGGTAGAAACGTTTGTAATCGTCCGGATTATTGGCGAGGCCGATCACCTTGTCATTGAGGAGGAAGCCCGGTACTTCATCCTCTTTTTCAAGCAGGTCTTTAAAATAGCTCTTCAGGTCATCGACTCCTTCGGGAGTGCAGAAGATTGCCGGTTCATTCATATCGTTCCAGAATCCGTCGATTCCCTGGGAGATCAGTCTTTCATACTTGCTTCCGAACCATGCGCGGGCATCAGGATTCAGGACATCCGGAAAATGTGTCCAGCCCGGCCATACTGCGGCTACAAATTCACTTCCGTCTTCCCGTTTGCAGAAGTAACCTTTTTCTTTTCCTTCCTCATAAATATCGTATCCTTCCTCAATCTTGACACCTGCGTCAATGATAGGGATCAGATGGATATTCTCCGCCTTCATTTCATCTACAAATCCTTTAAAGTCAGGGAAGTTTTCCTTGTTTACAGTAAAATCTTTATAATTGTCCATGTAGTCGATGTCCATATACAGCATATCAATTGGGATGTGGTTTTCGCGGTATCCCTTTACTACATTTTTAAAATCTTCTTCGGTTGTATATCCCCAGCGGCTTTGTCCGAATCCGAATGCAAACTTTGGCGGGATATAGCTCTGGCCGATGATTTTACGGAACTGTTTTACAATATCATAGGCGTTGTCACCATCGATGACATACAGGTCAAGGTCCGCATCTTCGCAGCTGATTTCCAGCCGGTTCTGCCTTGTATAGCCGATGTCAAACCGCATTGCGCCGGGGTAGTCGAGAAAAAGACCGAAGGTTTCCTGTCCGGAAACGATGATGAAATTGTGTGCGCCGTATAAGGAATTCTTGTTTTCGGTGTGATTAGGGTCGTCGCTGCAATTGCTGATATAGAGAAAACCTCTCTTGTTAATGCCTCTGTTGGCCTCGCCCAGACCATACACGATGTCTTCCTCCTCCATTTCGCAGGTGAAATGAAAACCGTTATTTAAGGAAATGCTGCCGTGTTTCGGGGAGCCTGAAGCAGGTTCTAAGGCTTCGGTAACTGCCCCGGTTTCAAATGGACTTCCATATACATACTTCTGAATCATTTTCGTGACCTCCTGATATACAATCTGTATTACTGTTTACAGGCACGCCTGTAACACTTTTTTATCAGTATAAGAAAAAAAGATTGAAATATCTTGCATTATTACTTAAAATAATAACACAATATTGAGGTTGTGGAAAATCTGCGTATGTTTCTTAAATGCGTGCAGAGACGGGAGGATTTATATGAATAAGGATCATTCTCTGGAAGAAGATGTCAGGCACGGCACACAGGAGCGGCCATTGACGGCCATGCATTTTACCACCGGGCCGGGAACGATTTACCCGGAACATTTTTATGTCGAGAGACACTGGCATCATAATATTGAGATCTTAAAGGCTATAAAAGGAAGTTTTTTAGTCGAGCTGAACCTTGAAAATTTTATTTTGCAAGAGGGGGAGATAGGTTTTATAAACAGTGGCGAGCTCCATCAGATAGAGGGAACCGGACAGGATACCGTGCATGACGTTCTTATTTTTAACCCTCATATACTAGAGTTTACTTATCAGGATGAATTTCAGAAAGAGTTTGCCGCACCGCTGCTCGCACATATTTCTTCGCTTCCTAGAGTGATCGGGCCGCGGGATGGGATATACAGGAAGATATCGAAATTGTTTGATCAGGCGGCGAAGTGTGGACTGGAAGAAAATGAGGGGTGGTATTTCCGGGCAAAGCTCTTTTTGCTTGAAATGATGTATGAACTGGACAGGAACCGCAGGATGGTGGCGGCAGCGAGTGTTCTGAATGCATCGGAGAAGGAGCGGATTGACCGGTATAAAAAGATTGTTTCCTATGTGGAGAAGCATTATATGGAGAAGATTACTCTGGAACAGCTGGCCGGGGAGGCGCAGTGTAACCCGCAGTACCTCTGCCATTTCTTTAAGGAGATAGCAAATATTTCGCCTGTTCAGTATCTCATCGGATACCGCATAGAAAAGGCAAAGGAGATGCTCGAGGATACGACCAAAACAGTGCTGGAGGTGAGCCTGGACTGCGGATTTGAAAATGTGAGTTATTTCATCCGGCAGTTTAAGCGGGCGGCAGGAATTACTCCGCGGGAGTACCGGAAACAGCTGTAGAAAATAAAAGATAAGAGTTTGTGATTTGCTATTGACTTTTACTTTCTTATGTTATATATTTATAACAACAAATGTGATATATTTATAACACAAAGGCGCTGCAAAGAGAGCACAGTAAGATGCGGCAGGCCTGTCAGGAGGAGGGATTAGTATGGCAAAAGCGAAAAAACATAATCCACTGTCTTATTTAGGATGGCTTGGGCTGGTCGGTGTAGTGGGGATCAATACAGGAGACTGGCTGCTGCAGCTGTTTCTGATTTATTTCTTTTTCTTCATTTACACGAATATGCCAGCTGATGAGTTGTTTTGGATGAATGTAAGAAAAGCGGGGTTCAGGGCGTTTATTTTTGAAGTGGCAGCCAATAGTCTTATATTGGTTATCGTTGCGGTTCTCGAACATATAAAGTATATTTCGGCTGACATGGTTACGCTGGTTATGAGGCTGTATCTCATCAGTTTTGTGGCAGCGATGGCAATTTTCATTGTTATGCTCTGGCAGATCAACCGGCAGGAAAGAAAATATATGGAGGAGTAGGATGCTAAAGACAAAGATAAAAGAATACCGGCTGGCATTCGACTTAAGCCAGACAGATCTGGCGGAACGGGTGGGGGTCAGACGCGAGACGATCGGGCATTTGGAAAACGGACGTTATAATCCGTCATTGAAGCTGGCGATGGATATTGCCCGGATCTTTCAGGTTACAGTAGAAGAACTGTTTGAATTCGAGGATGAGTGAAACTGACTGAAACAACGAATATTTTCTCCATGAAACAGAAGCGCCCTGTATCAAGCGGTACGGGCGCTCTGTTTGTGGTTATTTGTTTTTTTCCTGAATTAGTTCTCCGTTTTCGAAGTACAGGATTTTGTTTTTAAACTCGAGTGTCCATTTGCACGGGGAATCTTTCGTCCCGAGTTCATCTTCCCATCCCATGCTGTCACTCTCATTGTTCAAAATCCGTGTAGCTGACAGTACTTTAAAGTAAGTACCGTTACGATTTGTTTCACCGGAAAAGACTATTTCGTGTCCCGGTTTTATGGTCATCTGGAGATAGGCCTTGTTTTCTCTTGTGCCGTAGCTTAATGTTATATCCTCATATTTTACTTCACCGTAGGTACGGGGAAGCAGTACGAAAATAGCAAGCAGCAGTACTGCGGCGGCGCCCGCGCAGGCGGCTGTGATTCTGTGTTTCCTTTTTTTCTTTATCTTCTTTATCAGGCCGGCATCTTCGATCTCCTCTTCCGATACGGCTTTAGCTTCAGGAATTTCGCCCTTCATTTCCAGATAGTAGATTCTGCATTCTTTACAACTTTTCAGATGTTTTTCGATTTCCCTGTTACTTTCTTCGCTTGTCAGACCGTCGATATACAGCGGGAGCAGGTCCCGGATCAGTTCACATTTCATAATGGCTCTCCTTTCTGATTTTCTGTTTGCCCCGGTAAAATGTTACACGTGCCCAGTTTTCGTCTCTGCCCAGAATTTCCCCGATTTCCTTAAAACTGAAATTCCCGTTTAGCCTTAAATACATGACTTCTCTCATCGGCTCTTCGAGGGCGTGAAGCAGCTTGTACAATTGAATCGTATCCATTTTCTGAATTGCGGCTGATTCCGGTGGCTGCTTTGGAGAGGGGATATCTTCTGTTAGTTCCGTGAGGTTTTCTCTCCCTCTTTGCTTCAATTCTCTGCACCACAGATGCTTCGCGATCTGGCATAGCCAGACATAAAGCTTACAGTCCCCACGGAAACTTTCTATGGACTTCACGGCCTGGAAGAAGGTTTCCTGTGTCAGTTCTTCTGTCAGCTGGGTGTCATGGCAAAGGCTAAACAGATATTTATATACCTGTGGCATATATTTCTTATAAATCTGTTCCATGTCTTTCATGTCCTACCTCCTTGCCTATAAGTGTCCTTGAAAAGTAATTCGTTACAACTTTTTTATTTTAATTTTCCAGCTGCATTGAAGTGCTGCCACCTGATGGTGGGCTTCTATGTGGTCCATACATTCAAAGAAAAATAGTAAAAGCCCGCCTGTGCTCCTGATACACAGGCGGGCCTTAAAAACTTCTTAATCCGCATTAGGATATTCGTTACAAAGCAGCCGGTAGGCCTCTTCATCCTCTTCGATCTCCGGGAAACGTCCGATCTCTTTATTATAGAAGAAGTTATCGTTATCGTCATCATTGCACATAGAAACTTCACCCAGAAGCACCGGGCCGCCCGTCTCAGGTACTATAAAATTATGGTACATATACGGTGTGATCGTAATGCTTTGTCCCGGATGCAGGCAGACTTTTGTTCCGGCAGGTACGGATTCTGTCTTCCCGTCCGAACATACGACAACATCCGTATCCAGCATTTTTTCATCCGGTGTACCGTTATATACGGTTATGTATACATCGTTGCCGCCCCGGTTGATAATATCCTCCATCTTACTTACATGAAAATGCATGGCCGCTGTCTGGCCTTCGTATAACATCAGGAGCTTTTCGGCATATGTTTTTTTATATTTCTCAGGCATCTTCAGGTTGCCGTTTCGGATTGTGAATAGTGAGAAGCCGATCTCGTCAAATCTGCCAAGACCAAAGTCTGTAATATCCCACCCTAATTTATTGTCGCGGATCTCATCATATTCATGGCCGGTGCTGTGCCAGTCTTCAGGCGTCCAGCAGGCAAAGGGCGGCATTTCAAATCC
Organism: Clostridium sp. AF19-22AC; assembly: GCF_003479085.1. Classification (NCBI taxonomy): domain Bacteria; kingdom Bacillati; phylum Bacillota; class Clostridia; order Eubacteriales; family Clostridiaceae; genus Clostridium; species Clostridium sp. AF19-22AC. Next base: position 14,393 of record NZ_QUGN01000030.1, read on the forward strand.
ATGCGCTTTTATCAGGCTTTCCATGTCCTTGATGACCTGGTTGATTCGGGAACGTTTCATACGGGTAATCCTCCTTGATTTACATTTTGTATTCAGACAATATCATTTCGGTTTGTCGGCCTGCATAGCTCTTATAATAATTGAAAGGTCCTTCCCTTCCGGCCGCTTGCAGATGCTTTTCTCATTTTATCATATTATACAGTTTTTATGTCACTGGAAATGCTAATTTCATTAATTCCAAAAGCCGGGGTCTGACATAAGTTACATACACAATGTATTTATTACTTGACAAGGCCGGAACCATCTGTTAAGTTAAACATACAAACTGTATGTAAAGAGGTGATAATATGCCGAGAAATAAATATCCGGAAGAGACGGTTCAGAAGATTCTGGAGGTTTCTATGAAGCTATTTATGGAAAAAGGCTATGAGAATACGACCGTGCTTGATATCGTAGACAACTTGGGAGGGTTGACGCGTGGGGCTTTTTACCATCATTTCAAGTCAAAGGAGGAAGTGATTGATGCCCTGACGGATCAGATGTTTCGTGAAAACAATCCGTTTGAGAAGGTGAAACAGCAAAAGGAGCTGAACGGGCTTCAGAAACTGCAGCAGATCATAAAGGACACTACGGTGGAGACGGATTATCGTAAATTGAGCGGGCAGGCCGTATATCTGTTGGAGAATCCGAAGTTTTTAGCCGAGTTTATCGAGAGTAACCGGGATGTGCTTGTTCCTGCGTATCAGGAACTGATCGAGGAAGGCATCCGGGATGGGTCTGTGAAGTGCAGGCATCCGAAGCAGATTGCTGAATTATTTACTTTTCTGACCAATTTCTGGATGGTGCCGACCATATTTCCTTTTACCAGGGAAGAAGGGCTTGCAAGGCTGGAGATGGTAAAAGATCTGAGTGCCTTTCTGGGGGTCCCGCTCTTGGATGATGAAACTTTTGCCCGGCTGGAGACAGTTCTTGAGACTGCAGGGGAAGAGTGATAAGGAGTCCTGCGGTCAGGAACCGCATTGCAGCGTAAGAATTATATGTTGCAGTGCGTCCTCCTCGGCATCGTGAATATTCAAACAAGCCAGGCAATATTTTTTTAACTAAATACATACATACAACATGTATAAATAATAGGAGGAAATTTTATGAGTCAAATGAAAACAAATACAGAGGGAAAATTATTCAGCAGAAATTTTACCCTTCTGGTCTTTGGGCAGGTAAGTTCTCTGTTTGCCAATACGATCCTCAGGTTTGCGTTATCCATGTATATACTTGATCTGACGGGTTCTGCGTCTATATTTGCAGGGCTTCTGGCGGTCTCCATGATTCCTACGGTGATACTGTCCCCGTTTGGCGGTGTTCTGGCCGACCGGGCCAACCGGAGAAACATTATGGTGGGACTTGATTTTCTGTCAGGGGTAATCGCTGTGTTTACGATGCTTACGATTCGCGAATCCAATGCTGTTATCATTGTAGGAACGGCGCTGACTGCATACTCCATACTTGCGGCATTCGAATCCCCGACTGTGCAGGCCGCGGTGCCACAAATGCAGACAGGGGACAACATCATCAAGGCGAATGCGGTTGTCAACCAGGTGGCGGCACTGGCTGCGCTGGTCGCCCCGTTTATCGGGAGCGCATGCTATACTGCTTTCGGTGTAAAAACAGTTCTTGCTGTCAGTGTCCTTGGATTTTTCCTGACTGCATTTCTGGAAATTTTTATCAGACTCCCGTTTACAAAAGAAACTCTTCATGAGAGCTGGATACGTGTAATAAGAAACGATTTCAAAATCAGTTTCAGCTTTATTACAAGAGAAAGGCCCGAGATCATGAAGATCCTCCTTGCAGCATCGGCAATCAGTTTTTTCATCATGGGAACGGTAAACGTAGGCATGCCCTTTATGATACGGACGATTCTGGGACTGAATGCGGAATATGCGGGGGCGGCGGAAAGCGTTTGCGGTCTTACAGCTATTTTAGGGAGTGTCATTGTAGGAGTCGCCGCAGGCCGGCTGAAGGCTGATAAGATGTATCAATACCCTTTAGCAGTGGGGATATGTATGATTCCAATGGGAATGGGGTTTTTGCTTGATAATGAAAAAATGATTTACCTGATTATTTTACTCTCAATTGCAGTTATGCAGGTACTGGTCAGCATTTTTTCCATTTATTGCGTATCACTGATTCAGCAGAGGACACCGAATGAGCTGCTGGGAAAGGTGATGGCATATGTTGCAACAGTGACCTTGTGTGCACAGCCGCTTGGGCAGGTTATATATGGCGTACTCTTTGATGCATTCAGAAATAATGTGATGTGGATTATGGTCGGATCGGCTGTATGTATCATTCTGCTAAGTGTAGCTGCCAGACCGGCCTTTTTGGGGATAAAAGATCTGGAACAGGGGGAGGGAAACCTGAATATGGAATAATGCGGAGGCATCGGAGTATTCGGTTCAAAGGGGTCAGACCCTTTTGCGGACCGTTTTCAGAATTTTCTGAAATTAAGGCTGGAAATGCAGACAGAAATAAAGTCGACAATGCAGGCGTTTTTATGTTATGATGATTTCAGAATTTTAGGACACGGGAGGCGGATATGAAGGATTCGATATGCAGGGAAGCCAGCCTTTTGACTGGACGTGTGATGGAGAGTTATATATCGGGCGATCCGGTAAAGATTGAAAGCATGATTCCGTATTTTTCTCCTGATATCATTGTGATTGGAACAGGAAAGCATGAGTTTTATCATAATCTTGAATCACTTTTACAATGGCTGGAGAAGGATCAGGAAGAAGCCAGCGGGATTGAGTTTACGATCAAGAGGCAATGGTTTGAGGCGAAGCAGATTACGGAAGATGCATGTGTGGTATATGGGGAGTTTGAGGCCTGTGAGACGAATACTGAGGGAAAACAGGTGATCATCAATATGGATACGAGAATTACGGCATCGGTGCACAGAGAAGCCGATGGGAAACTGATGATTGACAGTATTCACCAGTCTGTGCCATATATTTACCAGCAGGAGGGGGAATATTACCCGAAGACGTTTGCTAATCTTGCAGAAAAGGCTCTGAAGAGAAGCGCTGTTCTGGAGAAGAGCATCCAGCTGGATTCGATGACCGGGCTGTATAACCGGCAGTATACAGAACTGCATATTAACAGGCTGCTGACAGAAGATAAAGCTGGAGGACTGATGTTTGTGATTGACCTGGATGATTTCAAGCATGTGAATGACTGCTTTGGACATCTTGCGGGGGATGAATTACTCAAGAAAGCATCCCGCATACTGGCAGACAATGTAAAGTCCCCGGAAATTGCGGGAAGGGTCGGCGGTGACGAGTTTATGATTTTTCTTCCGGGAGAAAGGACGAAGGAAGAGGGAGAAAAATTCGCGGAAAGATTGATAAGCCAGATCAGTGAGGTGCTTGGTGAGGTACAATTCGAACAAAGCTGTTCGATCGGGATTGCCTGTGCGAAAGCCCGGCAGGCAGACTTTGAAGATCTTTATTATAAGGCAGACCGGGCCCTGTACATGGCGAAAGCCTCCGGTAAAGCTAAATACTGCTGGTATCATGATTAAGAAAGGTGGAAGAGAAAATGAAAAGTAAAATCACAAGGGAAGATGCATTAGAGTTGCTTAAGAAATATAATAAAGAACCGTTTCATATTCAGCATGCACTGACGGTAGAAGGTGTAATGCGCTGGTATGCAAATGAACTTGGTTTTGCGGACGAAGATGAGTATTGGGCAATTACCGGGCTTCTCCACGATATTGATTTTGAACTTTATCCGGAAGAGCATTGCCAGAAGGCACCGGAACTGCTGAGAGAAGGCGGTGTGGGGGAGGATATGATCCGTTCCATTTGTTCACATGGATATGGGATCTGCAGTGATATCGAACCGGAGCATGAGATGGAAAAGGTATTGTTTGCCGCGGATGAGCTGACAGGGCTGATCGGTGCAGCTGCCCTGATGCGTCCTTCAAAAAGCGTAATGGATATGGAAGTATCCAGTATAAAGAAAAAATTTAAAGATAAAAGATTTGCCGCCGGATGTTCCAGAGATGTGATCCGCGAGGGCGCCCTGAAGCTTGGATGGGAATTGAACGATCTGTTTGAAAAGACCATTCTGGCGATGCGCTCCTGTGAAGAAAGTATCAGCAAAGCGATGGAAGAATATAGTGCTTAAACCACAGTTCTGCGGCCCTGCAACCTCTGGTTGACAAATTGCAATGCAGCATGTTCTTGTCAGATTTAGCAGGATGGTTTAGGGTATGTTTAATGATTCATTGCATTGGTGCACATGAACATCAGACATACCCTTTCATTCATTTAAAGAGGAGATCAGGAGGCGGACATGAGATTTGATGAAAAACTAATTACATTGAGAAAGCAGCGGGGGATGTCCCAGGAACAGCTTGCGGACCGGCTTGGAGTCACAAGACAGTCCGTGAGTAAATGGGAATCAGGACTGGCATTGCCGGAGTTGATGAAAATAATCACCCTGTCGGAGATATTTGATGTAAGTGTGGACTATCTGGTAAAGGATTATATTGAGAATGAGACAGAAAGAGATGATTCCGGTGACGGGGATTCAGACAGGAAGAATGGTTATGATGCTGCAAGACTTGAGGAAACAGTGGATGAAATCCGAAGCTATATGAGAGGATACGAGTTTACAAGCAAGACGAAGATTGCCGGGATTCCGCTCGTTTCTATAAGGCTTTCGCGCAGATTAGGGAAAGGCTCAGTCGCGAAAGGGATAATCGCAATCGGTAATGTTTCTGTAGGGGTGATTAGCATAGGAATCTTATCCACAGGCATATTTTCGTTTGGCTGTCTGGCACTGGGAGCGCTTGCACTTGGTGTTATTTCGGTGGGAATTGCGGCTCTGGGGGTCGTGGCATTCGGATTACTGGCATTTGGAACCGCGGCAGTCGGAGTCTATGCAGGCGGTGTTGCGGTTTACGGAAGCCAGATTGCGGTCGGTGTTGCGGCAGGAGGAAAGACGGTCATCGGGGAGAGCACCCGCGGAATTCATGAGCTGACGTACTATGACGGAATTGCAGAAACCACGATACGGAGATTCCTTTTGGAACATCATCCCGGATTATGGAAACCGCTGCTGGACTTTTTTACTATGATCGGAATGAATATAAAATAAAAAGACGCTGCAGAACGGAGAAAGTCTCTCAGTCTGCAGCGTTTTTCAATACCACTGGTGGGTGTCCTGAATGGAGTCTGCGATACGTCAGGATAGTCTGAAAGAAAAGAGGACATGATATGGAAAGAAGGGATGACGGATATGGAAAATTTAAAGTCGAAGATGAAAAGAATACAAAAAAGAGACAAAATGCCGGCTGCGGATACAATCGTACAGGCAGTCAGGATTGCAGCGGGAAGCGGCGCGGCGATGTTTGCGGCATCGGCGCTCAATCTGGAATTTGCCGCGTCGGCCGGGATGGTAACATTGCTCACAATTCTTACGACGAAATGGGAAACACTGAAGCTTTCGGCCGCGCGTATTATCACGTTTTTCATGGCGGTTCTCCTATGCTGGATAATATTTACGCAGGTTAAGAATGAGGGGGCCGCATTCGGAGTGTTCGTATTTTTCCTGATTCTTGCAAGTGAATGGATTGGCTGGAGAGTGACCGCGTCCGTAAATGCCGTGATCGGGACCCATTTTCTGGCTGTACGTGACTTCAGTTTCTCTTTTATTATGAATGAGTTTCTGATCATACTGCTGGGGATTACCATAGCTGTCATCGTAAACTTGTTTCAAAATAATAATTTACAAAGAAATAAAATAATTGCAAATATGCGATATACAGAAGGTGCCTTCCAGAATATATTGAATGAACTGTCCTGGTACCTCCTGCATTCGGAGAACCGGGAAGGTCAGAAGGAGGGGACAGGCGCGGATGCCGTATGGGAAAAACTGGAACTGCTGACAAAAGATCTGGATGATTTTATCCAGCAGGCCCGGGTATACTATAATAATACTTTTCAGCCCCATACGAGTTATTACGGCCGCTACTTTGAGATGCGGGAAAAGCAGTGTGAAGCTCTTCATAATCTGCATTATGAAATGGAAAAGATTAAGCAGGTGCCCAGACAGGCAGCCGTGATCGCGGAGTATATCCACTATCTGTCCCGGCATGTGACTGAGATGAATGACCCTGAAAATCAGTTGAAAAGGCTGGAACAGCTGTCAAATGATATGAAAAAAGAGGAACTTCCGAAGACCCGGGAAGAATTTGAAAGCCGTGCGGTGCTCTATCATATCTTGATGGATCTGGAAGATTTCCTGAATTATAAGCGGCAGTTTGTGGAGCGCATTGATGACACACAGTTTCAGATTTACTGGAAAAAAGAGGTCGAAGATTTCAGTTCTCCCAGTAACATCTGAAGATTATGCACGGTCCTGCGGTCTATGTAGTGCTCAATTTTTTCAACCTGTTCCAGTTCATTATCAGAATGATTTAGCAGACAGAGAAACTCATGCAGGACATCGTGACGGTAAAGTAAATAATTTCCTGCATCAAGTCCTTTCTCCGTGGCAGTCAGATAACCATATTTCTGAAAGGAAATATACCCTCTGTCCTTTAAGGCGGTTACCATCTTAGAGGCCGAGGAGGGCTTGACGTGCAGATTTTCAGATAAGGACTGTATCCTTACCACATCGTTTAATTTCAGCATCCGGCATATCATTTCCAGATAATCTTCCATAGAAGCAGTTAAATCATCTGTACTGTGAAGTTCATATCCTTTTTGCGTATAAAAATCATTTCTATTGTCCATTAAAATATTTCTCCCATTCATCATAAATCTACGTTTGTAATTCCATATTTAATTATGAATTTCTCAGAGATTAGTAACACAATGAGAATCATTTAATATTATAGAATCAGGAAAGAAAGTTTCCTTCTCCTAAATTCTATGTTAAGGCGGTGGCGCTTATGAAAAAGGAATTCTGTTTAAATGATATACACCCGGGACAGAAGGCAGTCATCAGAGAACTAAAGGCTGACGGGAATATCCACAGGCGGCTTCTGGATATCGGCCTGGTGAAAGGGACAAAAGTGGAATGTGTGGGCAGAAGCCCCGGCGGGGACCCCTGTGCATTCTTGATCCGCGGTGCGGTGATCGCAATCCGTTCAGAAGACTGCGGGAATATTATGATTCAGCTGCCGGAAGGAGTATAGTATGGACAGAGAACGTGTTGTTGCGATTGCGGGCAACCCGAATGTAGGGAAAAGTACGGTTTTTAATAATCTGACGAACCTGCACCAGCATACAGGAAACTGGCCGGGAAAAACGGTTGTGAACGCAACGGGGTACTGCAGTACCGAAAAATTTTCTTACAAAATGGTGGATATACCGGGCACTTATTCTCTCATGGCACACTCTGCGGAGGAGGAAGTCGCCCGGGACTTTATCTGTTTTGGTGACGCAGATGCGGTTGTCGTAGTGTGCGATGCAACGTGTCTGGAAAGGAATCTGAATCTCGTACTCCAGACTATGGAGATTACAGGCAGTGTCATCGTATGTGTGAACTTGCTGGATGAAGCAGCAAAAAAGGGGATTCATATTGATCTGGATGCCCTCTCAAAGGAACTGGGGGTTCCCGTCATCGGCATGGTCGCCCGTGACGGGAAGGGAATTGATGAACTTTTAGATACACTGGACGATATGATGGACAGTGAAAGGATTACCGTGAAGGCTGTAGCTGTCTGCTGCGCAGACGGCGGACGCAGGATGTATGATTCTGACGGGAGATACCGGATATGCTATCCGGATGCGGTTGAGCAGGCAATTGCCATACTGGAACCTGCGGCAGAGGCGGTGCTGGAAGAGACTGCGCTTCAATATGAGAAATGCAGGATAGGGCAGAGGAAACTGAAAGGCCCGGGACCCAGATGGCTTGCACTAAAACTTCTGGATTATGATAGTGCTCTGGATGAAGGGGTGCGTACATACCTTCAGAAGGACATCTGTCAGGAACTGCCTGTCAGAGAGGCGCTGCCTCGTGCAGAGAAGCTTCTGGCACAGGCTGGTCTGGACCAGAAACGGCTGGAGGAAGAGATCGTCTCTTCCGTAATGGCCACGGCCGAAGAAATCAGCCGGGCAGCTGTAGCAAATGAAAAAGAACGGTCTGACTTAAAGGACAGAAAGATCGATCATATACTGACTGGAAAATGGCTTGGATATCCGATTATGGCGGTTCTTCTGATGGTGATCCTGTGGCTTACCATAACCGGGGCAAACTATCCGTCACAGATGTTGTCAAAAGCACTGTTCTGGGTGCAGGACCGGCTGACAGAGTTTTTCCGTTATATGGGGGCGCCGGCCTGGCTGCATGGGATGCTTGTGCTGGGCGTATACAGAGTGCTGGCGTGGGTCGTTTCAGTCATGCTGCCGCCGATGGCAATATTTTTCCCATTATTTACCCTGCTTGAGGATGTGGGGTATCTGCCGAGGATTGCATATAATCTGGATAAACCGTTTAAAAAATGCTGCGCCTGCGGGAAACAGGCATTAACACTCTGCATGGGATTCGGGTGCAACGCTGCGGGAGTCACCGGATGTCGGATTATAGACTCCCCGAGAGAACGTCTGATCGCCATTCTGACCAACAGCCTTGTGCCGTGCAACGGGAGATTTCCACCACCATACAAAGGGAAACAAAAATGTTCCTCGGCGCTGACAATGAAGAAACAGCCGAATTAACCGTACCATTGTATGACTTTGGCGATTGGGCTTCAAGAATAAAAGCCTATCGCAAGAAAAACCATATCACTCAACAGGAGCTTGCACAGCTTATGGGCGTGAAGCATTTTACCCTCCGTAGCTGGGAACAGAAACAAACAAAGCCACCTTATCATGTATGGCGGCTTCATAAACACTTATTTGATGATTCCATCAAGCTCACGTGATTTTAGGTTATCCAGTATTTTATCTATGACGGCTACCTTATCTTCGGTAGTTAGGGTAGAACTGTTTAGCCTGCGTTCCACCACCTCTAAATGAAACTCATTGATTTTATCGGAAAGGGCGTGAAAATCCATATTGTCAGGAATATGGATAATAACATTCTGAACACAATTCTTTTTCATTCACGCCCTCCCTTCAATGAATACTAGACACTTCATCTTATGAAAATGTCTGTATGTCCTATTACATCTTATGAAGCTGTTCCAATGTGGTGCAGCTTCATTTTTTAGCTATAAGCAAATCGAACAGCTCTGGCAAAGCTCACGGGAATCCCACCCCTGCATGGTTCTCATGCAGCCGTACCCTTTGCCTGCGACGGTTTTTTCACGCTCGGACTGTGGCTGTACGGGAGTATCATTATCACAATAGGGAAGTCATGGCGGCAGCTCTGCCAAAAGCTGCATACGGAACGCTGGCATGAATCGCTCGCTTTTTATCCCTCCTTTCGGGGTCATGGCGTGTCAGCCCGTCGGCTCTTTCCCTATCGAAACGTATTCGATTGCTTTATTCTGTTTTCAAGGAACAACGGCTTGTCAGCCTGTCAAAACATACCGGCGGCGGTATGCTTTGATAGAGTGGCAAACACCCCTGTTCGGGAAGCGTGGAGCATATCATCACGCTTCCACGAAAGGGAAAATGTTTTATTTTTCTCCTATTTCAAAGGATAAAATCTTAGCAATCAGTCTGGTTTCCATCCTGCGCCGTAAGGTTTCATCCACGACCATGTGTTGATTCCCGTATTCGTCTTTCATGGGGCGGAGGGAGCGTTTTGCGATAAAGCCGCTGTAATGTTTTACAATTTCATTGATGGCTTCTGTATCGCCGTCCGTTGCTGCCACAATAACAGGAAAGGGAATCATGGGGTATGTAGTCTTCATTCTTCGTTTTCCTCCATAAATTCCTTAATAAAAGCAAGTCCGCTGGTTCTGTGACGGTAAACTGTGGAACGGTTCAGATTTAACAGTTCTGCAATTTCTGTGTCGTTCATATCCATAAAATAATACAGCAGGATAATTTCGCGTTTCTTGCCTGTCAGATTCCGTAACGCTTCGCTTAACAAATCACTTTCCACGCCAACGGTTGAACCGTTCAGCGTGAACATATGAAAATCAGATGGATAGCTGTCCACGGTTGCAAACTGGCTGACGAGATAATCGCCCATATCGGAAAACAGTGTTTCCCGTTTGGACTGTCTGGACAGAGCTTTCATATAGTCCTTGCGCTCGTCTTCCATTGCACGCTTACAGATATAATCAAACTGATTTTCAATGGTTGTCTGAAAAGAAGATGGCTTCATAATTTCTCACCCCCTTTCTTGCCATGAAAGGGAGTGGATTGAACTCTTTTGCCCCCTTTCGCACTAAGTCCCGACACGAAAGGGCTGCCAGTTGCATTGCTGGCAAAAAAACTATGAAAATTTTTTCCGGCAACCAAAAAAGCACACAAACAGACTTTACAATCTGCTTCTGTGCTTTGTTAGTTCCTGCTATGTATTGTGAAAAACCATATAGGTAGGCATTTTTATCTAATGTAGGAGAATGGCTTTTTTTAATGGCATACCACTTGTAGAATTATGTCGAATGATTATGTAGTGCATGGCGGCTACCTCCTTATGAGCCGCCGAGCTTTCTAGCCGACTTGAACACCATCCTCCGTGGATTCTGTTAGACTAACAAAAAGACGGCGGCTTTATTCAAACCGTCGTCTAGCTATAATCTGATTTTGACGCAACGAAAACCATGCTGCCAGAGAACGGTTTTTTTTATTTGCCGTCTGGCAGTATGTTTTTTTACAATAATCGCATAATAGGAACTGTACAACCTTATAATACGTTTTTCTATACCTGTCAATCATGTAACAGGAACAGTAAAATGTATAGAGGTGGTTTATTATGCGTAAAAAAGAAGATAAGTACGATTTTAAGGCGTTTGGGCTTGCGATAAAAGAAGCCCGTAAAAAACAAGGTTTAACCCGTGAACAGGTGGGAGCAATGATTGAGATTGACCCACGCTATTTAACAAACATTGAAAATAAAGGACAGCACCCAAGTTTACAGGTACTTTATGACCTTGTATCTTTACTCAATGTGTCTGTTGATGAATTTTTCTTACCTGCCAGCGGTCAAGTGAAGAACTCCAACCGTAGGCGGCTGGAAAAGCAACTTGATACATTCAATGACAAAGAAATGGTTATCATGGAAAGTGTTGCTGACGGTATCATTAAATCTAAGGAAGTGGAGGAAAATTAGTTCCTCCATTTTTATTGCTTGCAGATCATACAGCGTATGAAGCAAGCAATAAAAATGAACCGATAATCTATGAGGTATAAACCCTCTAAATTATCGGCTCTGCGTCTTAGCGTCTGGCTCTTTAATTAACTTTATATTTCCATTTTTTATATTGATTAAACTTTCATGTTTACATTTAGGACAAAATAATGGAAAATTTATCAGCTCTGTATCTTCGCGAATTTTTGTTCGTGTTTTACTGTTACATATAGGGCATAATACCCATAGTTGATTATCAGCCAATAAAACCACCTGCCTCATAATTAGTCATCATAAAATAAAGTTTTGTTTTTTATGATTTTGTAAATAAATTCTTCTGGCGTTTTAATTTCCTTTTATATATTGCCTATTTTTTTTCATATCGCTTGCTTTGATAAAAGGATTATGATATCTCTTTCGCTTTTCTGGCAAGCAAAGATTTTTAGAGATAACTGTATTTAATTCTTTATAAGCTTTAGGAGTTTTAAATTGAATAGCTTTTGTTGGACAAAACACTACACATGCCATACAACCATGACAACTATGATTCCAAACTGGACGTTTATTGTTATAGGTGATATTTTTTGTAGGACATACTTCTGCACAAGTTTTGCAATTTATACATCTATCATTTGTATAGAAGCCTTTATCGTACTCTTTTTCAACATTTAGATAAGGTATCATAAGTTTTGGATATAATTTCCTTGTAAGAAATGACATATGAGGATATGCTTTTATTTTTCTTTTCAATATTTCTCTACCAACTTTTGCTATCTTTTTTTCCATGAGTGGTATCATAATTTTCCCTGGTGGAAAAGGAGGATAAGCGGTACATTGACTAGCAACACAACGTAAAGCACAACCATATTTAAGATGTGAACCTTTTTCAAGTAATAATGTGTCCATTGTTTCAAAGGATTTACCATGTATAGCAATATAAGTAGCTACCATAAAGATATAAGCATTTGAGTTGATTTTAAGGTTTTTTACAAATTTTTGCATTGTTGTTGGCATATCCCATTCATAAACAGGACAGACAAAACCTATCATTTTTGCATTTTCTGCGGAAACATTTTCGGGATTACAACGAACAGAAATGATTTCAGCACCGCCTATAATTTCAGCTATTCTTTTAGCAACTCTTAAACTGTTCCCTGTTCCACTAAAATAATATATGATATTTTCCATAAAATTCTCCTTTCTAATGTGTTACAGTTGTAACCCTGTTGATTTTATTATATGATAAGACATATAAATGTCAACAAAGAACGGTAATATGCCACACATTCATACTATTTGTTACCTTATGACTGAATTGTAACTGAAAGGAATAAAACGTACTATGAATAAGAATAATGGAAAAATTGCAGAACAATCAAAAATAAAATTGGTAAACTCACTATTTGCTATTATGGAGCAATACAATTTTGAAGAGATTACTATTACACAAATATCTCAAGAAGCAGGACTTTCAAGAAAAACTTTTTATCGCTTATTTAAGAATAAAGATGAACTGTTAAACTTCTATTTTAAGCACTTATACAATGAATGTTTCCAACAGATTAAATCAAAGCAAATACAGCACTACTGGGATGTTGTACAGCACTATTTTGATTTTTGTGAAGGACACAAATCTCTTTTATTACTTCTAAAGCAAAATAATTTATTGACACGTCTTTTTGAGGGGTCTTATAAATATTCATTTAATGTTTTTGAATATGTTCGTACCAAAGAAGTTAAAGAGGAATATTCAGAGTTGCTTCCATACATGCTGGCTTATAGTATAGGCGGTATGTTTAGTATGCTATTAAAATGGATAGAAAGTGATATGAATATTCCATCAGCATTATTAATTGAAAAATTAAAAATTGGTTTTATGTCTTCAAATATTTAATGGAAGTTATAAAAGTTTTTTTATGAAAAATACAAGGTGTAGCCATTATAAAAGCTACACCTTGTTAAATTATTTAATAATCTTCCAATTTCCATCTTTATAAAGCGTCAACTCAAACTGCGACACCTGCGTTGCCTTTGTCTGCTGGTCGAGGTACTTCACAGCCACAGAAACCGTCACTTGACTATCGCTGCGGTTGTAGATGGGATTTACCAGTTCCGAGAACACATAATCTTTCCCAATCGGCTTTAATACTCCCTCATTCACATAATAAGACAGTTCCTTAGCGGTTGCGGTTGGGTAGAGTTTAAAGAATGTCGTCAGAAATTCGTTGATTTCATCCGTTGTCACAGCGTCCACTGTTCCGTCGCTTTCCTTTGCTTTCGGTGTGTAGCCGGATTTTACGGGTATGCTGGTAATGGTAGGGTTCTTAATGAGAACCATGTTTCCAGAGCCATCCACATAAACCGTGACTTCATAAGCGGAACGCACTGTCTTTGTGCTTCCGTTCTCCGTGATTAACTGTTCCACAGTGAAGATCACGGAGAACTGGTTTTCATCCGCCTGCGTGACAGACCATATCTGCACCCCATTGACCGCCGAGGATACGGGAATATCCTTGCGGATGGTATCGGTATTAAGTGCCTGCAATTCTCCCGTCAGATAATTCTTAATGGCGTTCTCCCTGCTGTCAATGGAAGCCGCCGTCTGTTCCCATGAATAGTAGACCTTTGCAAAGTTTGTCACAAAGTTCTCTATCTTATGGGTATCAACGATTTTTTCCTCAATGACCTTTGTTTCATGGATAGTATGAACGTCAATCGCTGTGAAATTTTTATAGACCGCAAATACAAAGCTGACCGCCAGCAGCACCCACAGGGCAATTACAATCCGCTTGTGGGTATTCGCCTTATAGACACGGGGCTTCTTTTCTTTTTCCGGTTTCTGATTTTCTTTTTTTCTTATTTGAATCATGGTTTTCATCCTTTCTATTTTGAGATTCTCCCTGCGCTTGCTAAATGCTGTTGCCAGTAGGAGCTGGTCAAATCAGCATAGCCGATAGGGTCGCCAGCATGGAACATATGGTTATTCCCTTGATATATCCCGACGTGCGTAATGTAAGTACCAGCGTTATAGGTAGAGTGGAAAAAGACCAAATCCCCAGCCTTTGCTTCGGACAAGGGGATATGCTGCGTCACGTTGTACTGTTCCTGCGCCGTCCGTGGCATGGAGATTCCAGCCTTGCCAAAGCACCACTGGACAAGACCGGAACAGTCAAAGGAGGTAGTGGGGGAAGCTCCGCCGAACACGTACCGCCAGCCCTCATATTTTAGGGCTTCATCCATGATAGCTTGTACCGTTTCGTCGTCAAACTGCGCTACCGTCAGATATTGCGACACCACCAGCACGTAGAACATATTTCCGTAGTTGTACCGCCATCCGCCGTTTTTCTCCACGGCTATAGGGTTTGTGTAAGTCACTTTTGTTCCGCCGGATTTATCCCTTGCGAAACTCTCCGCCAGTTCAAAGGTGTATTTCTTTCCACGGCTTGACACGTAGTCAAGGAATCCGCCGCCGTAGTTATAGGACTGAATGACGGTGTTTAGGTCACAGCCCTTTGCTTCGGCAGAAGCCAGCAATTCCGAGAAATACTTGCAGCCCTGCTTGATGGATTCCTCTGTGCTTAGTGAGTTAGGCGGCAATCCCAGCGATTCCGAGGATTGCATAACATCTTCCAGCGTTCCGCCGGATTCCACCTGTATAATCGCAAGAAGCACGTTGATGTATTCCTCAATCCCGTATTCCCTTGCATACTTTTCCAGCATAGGCTTGTGTGCCAACACCTCCGCTGACACATTCACGCCGCCATACTGGATATGAGAGCCGCCCCCGTCTTCTTCATCCGAGAATAGGACGACTACAAACAGGAGCAGGGAGAAAATCAGCACGAACATCCCAGAGCTAGCAATTATGAGAGCTTTCAGCTTCATTTTTTCTCCCCTTTCTTAAATTCGGCAGCGGTTCTTGACTTCTCCTTTCTGGTGGTTTCACGCTTAACGGTGGAGCTACGTTCCTTGATGGACTGTCGCTTCGGCTCTTGCTCTGCTATGGCAGGGGCAGCCACCTTTGGCTGCGGTCTGTCTGAATGGGAAGAACTGCCGGAAGCAACTTGCCGTTCCGTGATGGCTGGCATATCCGCCTTTTCTTTTCCGGATGATACCACAGGTCTTTCCGTAGGCTTGCCAGCACTTCCAGCCTGTGCCGTAGCTCTGGCCGTCTGTGTCTGGCTGCGCTCCACAGGCTCACGTGATTCTGTTTGGGGTGTAGTGATGGCAGGTCGTTCATGGACAGGGGCAGCGGATTTCTTTGGTTCTGTGGCAGATTCTTTTTTCTGCGCCACCTGCTCCATTTCCGCCCGACGCTCCGCAATGGTCTTCCTGCGCTGTTCCTCTTTATCCCTGCGCCCCTCCGCTCTAGCGGTTCTGGTCTGCGTCATGCTGGATGTAAAGTCACGCACACCCTCCGATACCTGCGTTTT
Organism: Clostridium sp. AF19-22AC; assembly: GCF_003479085.1. Lineage (NCBI taxonomy): Bacteria > Bacillati > Bacillota > Clostridia > Eubacteriales > Clostridiaceae > Clostridium > Clostridium sp. AF19-22AC. Next base: position 30,085 of record NZ_QUGN01000030.1, read on the forward strand.
CCCGTGGTAAAGGGCGTATTTTGCATTGACGGGCAAATCCTTTGCCTGTTCTTTCAGCCCTGCGGCAGTATCAACAATCTTGCCTTTGGTGTCCATGACCGCACCTGCCGCCTGTCCAGCCCGTTTGCCAAAAGAAGCCTTTTCCTCTGTGCCAGTCTGTCCATCCGGTCGGGTATGGTCTGCCTGTGTGGTTCTGGAAGCTCCCGAACCGGAAGCCGTTCCCGATTGTTTAGAAGCCTTAGAAACGGCTGCGCCAGCCCCAAGAGCCGCCACGGAACGCCCCAGCTTATGCTGTAAGCGGTGCATGTGGGCGTGCATGAGCATACGGGGTCTTCGCATAATACGGCTTCCCATGCTTTGGGAATCGCCGCTCTGCAAGGAGAACATACTCATTAAATCCCCCAGCTTGAAGTAGATTCCGGCAAAGGTCACAATCTGCAGGAACGCAATAAGGAAGAACGGATAGCCTGCTGACAGCGTATAGAGCATGGTGGAAATACTGAACGCTGTTGTGATAATCAGCGTGATTCCTGCCCTAGTCAAAATCGTATTGAACAGCTTTGTGATGGCACGTTTTGACATTCCCTCAAAGGTGGGAACCATGCTCAAAATAAAGCTCACTGGCAGGAACATGGCGTAAATGATGAATAGCACCTGCGAGAAAATCATAATGCCTGTCAATAGGAACACGAACACGGAAATACCGATATTGAAGATAAAGAGGAAGAACACCATTCCCAAGCGGTTGATGGTCTTCGTTACAGTAAGGTTCGTGTTCTCCCTGTCCTCGATTTCCTCCACGACGATTTCTCCCCTGTCTTCGCCGTTGTTGGTGTCGGGGCTGGTGGATAGTAAACTCTCCACCCGATCCGCACCAACACTCTCCATATCCGAGTTGCCATATTGGAGCAGAAGCCACGGCTGTTTTACTTGTATGGAAAAAAGGCTGTCACGGATAAGGTCTACACTGTCTTTGCCCTGGCTTTCCGAGTTTGGCAGCACAATCTTTGTGCCGAGTGAAAGGCTGGCATTGCTGATGTCTGCGGAAAAGTCATTGATTTTCCCGATATAGTCGGGAGCGTAGGCGATAAAGGACGCTGACAGCAGGAACACCACCACAAAATTTACAACGGCGTGGATTGCCTTTGTAGTTTCACGCTTGATAAGCCCTGTGTAGGCAACGTAGATTCCCACGGCAAGAATCAAAATCAGCAGGAAGCCGATATAAAACCCCTCCGAGGACAGCCCGTTTGAGGTAACACCTGCAAGGGTCTGCATATTCTTTCCGATGGAATCCGCCGTTGCCGATATGAAGTCCAGTGAATAGGCTTCCTGTATCAGATAGCCCGTGGCATTGGAAAGATACAGGCTGATTATCCAGATAAAATTCGTGATGGCGTACAGCCCGTACATGACCTGTTTCCCGATACCGTCCAGCCAGTTCCACGGCAGCCAATCCCAGCCCGTGTCCACATAAAAATCAAGCTGGTAATTATCCAGTGGGTACTTGCTGTATTCGTTGGCGGTATTGACGGTATCATCCACCAGTCCTGCGGCATGGGCGACCGTTCCCAGCGTTGCTAATAGAAAAATGGCAATCACGAATACCAGAAGTACCGTAACTGCCACTTTTCCAAGCCGCTGCATATTCCATTTTCTTTTCCGTTCCAGCTTGCCGCCTGCCGCCGGATTCCGGTGTAACAGTTTTTCTATTGTCATTCCTCCACCTCTTTTCTGACGGGTGGTCTGGTATCAAAGGCGTGCAGCAGGTCTTCAAATATGGGATGGAACTGTATCACGCCCACACGCCCGTATAGGTCACTGATAAGGCACTGTCCATTTTCAAGGTCACGCAAACGCTTCTGGTTGTTCTCGTCCTCTGCGTCCACGCCGAAGAAAGCAAGGGTCTTCCTTATCTCGTTTATGTCGGTGGAACGGAACGCAAATTTCAAGCCGAGGTTGTTTTTCAGCTTTTCATCCAGCAAATCGTCTGTATTCTGTGTCACGAAATACACACCTGCGTTCATGGCACGCCCAGCCCTCACTAACTTCATGGACAGGGTTTTTCCCTGTGCCACCTGCAAGAAGCTCCACGCTTCGTCAAGGTCTACAATCTTAAAAATGCTGCGGTCTGTGTGGATGAAGTCAAGGGCAAACGTGCTGATAACGATAAGCATAGCCACGGACAAAAGCTCCATTGTGGTGTATTCCTCAAAGCTGGTTTCCTTATCCGGCAGCACCAAATCCGCCACCTGTATGATGTTCAACTGCTTTTCAAGGCTGATGGACTGCTCCACATCCCCATGTGAGAAAAGCAGGTGTGCGAAATCGTAATCTGTAAAAGATTCGATATGGTCGGCTATGCTCACGCTGACGGGCATACCCTCCACCCGAAGTTCCTCAATGACTTTCATCAAGCCCCGTTCCTCACTGTTGGTCACGGCACGTATGGCTTTCCGAAGGACAGGGAATTTATCTCCGTCACGGGAGGAAATACCAGTCAGAAATGTTAGAATGTCGATTGCCAGCGATTCCGAATCTTTCGGATTCTCCATAATCACGTAGGGGTCAAGCAGCCCCCTGTTTTTCTCGTCCGAGGTCAGATTGACAATGTTAATCTCGCCGGCAATCTCCGGCAGCATTTCTTTCCAGTTCCCCCGTTCCGCCTTTGGGTCTACAATGACCGCCTGTGCGCCAAACAGCACAGAGTAGTAGACAATCATGTTGTTGGAGAATGATTTTCCGCCGCCCAGCGAGCCAACAAAGGCAGCGGCGAGGGCGTTTGTCACAGAGCCTTTTACCCCTTGACTGGCGAGGGCAGGTTTCAGATATACATTTCTGCCTGTGTCAAGGCTGTACCCCACATAGATTCCCTCATTCTCTCCCAGCATTTGTGTAGCACCAAAGCCCAGCCCTGCGAGGAAGTCGCTTGTCACATACTGGATGTAATCATTCATATACCGCTTGCTGGCAGGTAAAAATTCCCCATGTAAGCCCAGCATATCCCCAAACGGGCGTACCAGCTTGACGCTTAAATCGTCGTAGAAGTCCTTGACTTCATTACAGCGGCGTTTCAGCTCGTCAAGGTCGGGGGCTGTGACACGCACCACGTAAGACAGTTTATACATGGATTCCTTGCTCTGGTCTAAGGTGGTTTCCAGCTCATTCACACTGTCCAGTGCTTCCGCCACGTTGGAGCTGGTTTCGTTGTCGCTCTGCCATGCGTGGTTATCCAAGTCTTTCAGCTCTTTCTTCTTATTACGGACAGTTGACAGGGCTTTCCGGTTCGCCACGATTTCCACATTCATACTGGTATCAATGGGAAAGGTGAATTGCTGTTGCTGATAGTAGAAGATTTCAGAAGATGGGAAGTCCAGTTCGCCAACAATGGAATTGATGGTAAAGTAAGCGACGTATGCCGTGGAATCCTCCTGCTCGATTTTCAAATACCGCTGTTTTTCTTCAATCAGACAGCGTGTCGGCTTGATAAGGTCGTAATATTTTATCAGCGTTTCCTTATCCAGTTTTTTCTTCGGCAGATAGTATTCGTAGTCCTCATATGCCGTTCCTGTCTGCCCGTATAGGTGTTCTATGAGATAGCCAAAGTCGTCCTTGTCCAGACGGCGGATTTTAAAACGGCGTGAGATTTTATTTTCCAGAAGTTTTTCCATCTTAGAGAAACGCCAGATTTCATCATTGCTCATAGAAACAAAATCTCCCATGAGCTTATGGTTCACATCATGGATGAAGTCAGAAAAGGCGTTTGCCGCTTCTTTCCCCACGCTTTTAATCGTGACTTCCTGCTCATTCAGAATCAGCTTGAAGCCGATAAAAAAGCGGTAGTCCTCTTGATTTTCCCCAATCATGGAAATAAGGGCTTCGGTCTGTGCGTCGATTTTCTCATAGGCGATTTCTTTCAGCCTGCCGGACACTTCCTTTTTAGAGCGTTCCTGCGCCGCCCTTATGCTGGATTCTGTGCTAATCTGCAAGGCGTGGATTCTCCCGTCACGGTTCTGTGCGATTAACTGTCGAAAGGAATCGTGGACTTGATATTTTTGTTCTGGACTAAGGAACGAATAATTGTAGGGAAGCAGTTCATAGTAGGCGAAACATTCCCCGTCGTTGTTCCATACCAGATTGTTTTCGATATACTTAATCGGATATGCCATAGATTTCACTCCTAACTGCCGTGATGGATTCTGCCGGATGGTCTTTCCCCAGCTTCACGGTCTTTCCTGCATAGGTCAGTTTCGGTCGCACCAGATAGGCAATAACGGATTTCAGAAAGCCGTAAGGCTTCTTCCCGTCAAAGGTTTTCTGGCACATGAACCATGTGAGCGCAAGGGGAATCCCAAAGTATTTGAGGAAAGCCCCGTCTATCATGGACAGCGGCGGCACATTCCCAAGCAGCATGACCGCAAACAGCGATACCACGAACCACGTCATTTGCGTAAACGTGATGGGGAATGGCAGCTTAAAATCATTGATGGAATACAGCACCTTTTCCACCGACCAGATACTTGTGTAGCTTCGGATTTTCTTCATTTAATCAGTCCTTTCATTTTTAGTTGTCCTGTTTTTCTGGACATCAAGGTATACCCTTGTGGTGTTTCTAAAATAGTGTGGGGCAGCATGGAAGCCGCCCCGAAAAATAAAGAATCTGCCAGAACAGCCCTGTCGGGTTGTGATCTGCCAGATTCTTAACAAGTGATTTCAAATATGCCGTGGTTCGTGACAACAAAACTTCCTTCGATTTCCAAATCACGCCCGTAGGCTTCATAGTCAATGTAGTTTTGCAGGCTTGCCGGTACTTCGCCCAAAACCCCTGTTTCTTCAATGAAATAGCGTGCCACATCCGCCAAATCCTCACAATCTGGATAATGGATAATGTCGTCTTCATGCTCGCATAATTCTTCGATACCGCCGAAATAGGATTGCAGTTCGTGAAGCTCTGCCTGTATATCCTCCGGCAAGTCCTCCACCATTTCACATAAGCGGTTTACTTCCTCAATGGGCGTGTACTCGTCGATTTCAAAGGGTAGTTCATAGTCATGGATGGCGTATTCTTCGTATTCGTCATTTAAGCCGATACGCTCTTTCACTTCGTCAAAATCAATGGGCGGTGTGAACCATGCCCCGACCAATTCGCCCTCGTTGTATTTGCCTAAGTTGGCAATGTAGATTCTCATTTCTTCGATAGTGCGTCACATCCTTTCTATAACTTGAGTACAAAAAAAGCAGTTAATTCATAATGATTTAACTGCTTAACTTTACTAAATAGTAGCAAATAATAATTATAGATATTTTCCTAACAAAAAACCCAAAACAGCACTAAGTATACAAAAAAATAAATTAAATAAGAAGTTTATAGGAAATGCTTTTTTATCCTGCCTGCTTAGTGTATTTTCTAAAAGTTCATTTAATGCGGTTACTTGTTCTTTATTCATGGTGGTTACTTGCTTACTAATTTCTGCTTCTTTCTTCATCTGTTCAAAAAGTTTTTTTTGCTTATCCATTTCAAGAAGTGCATTTTCAATAATTTCTTTAGAATCTTCTAACTTTTGACTTACAGTATCTATACTTTCACTTATTTCAAGATTGTTTGAATCCCTCAATCTTTTTCTATCTAAGGTTTTCTTTATATCTCTCAAATCAATTCCCAAAAATGAAGAAAGTATAGATGTATAAATTTCTAAAATTAATTTACTCATATTACTGCCCCTTAAAATTTATAGTTTATACTAGATTATATCATCTCCCTTGCATTGTAACAATGACTTATTAAGCTCCGATAATCTTGTTGAACAGCTCTAACAGAATGTCTTTCACACCAGAAGCATTAAAAACCAGCCCCACGGCAATCAGTGAGATAATCAGAAAGCCAATCAGCTTGCTAAATTCACGTTTGAATCCGAGGTAAAGCCCAATCACGACGATTGCCAGCAGTACCAGAGATTGTGCGTTTGATAAAAACCAGTTGTATAAGTTCTGTCCGAAATTCATAAAATCGCTCCTTTCTTTGCTTGAATGTCAACAGGGAATAAAAAGCCGTTAGATAACCACCTCCTTTGCAGTGGCGGCTTGCTGCTTTAGAATCTTTTCATGCCGTTCCGTCAGCTTTGCACTGGCGATAATGTCCTTTACGACCTGCGTATGGTTGATTTCATCCAGCTTCATAGCCACTTTCAAGGTTGGGGCTACTTGATGGGAAAGCCAGTTCAAGGTGCGCTGGAATGAATATGGTTCGGGCTTCGTTGTCAGCTTCATGCTTTCCCGATTCTCCCCGATAAACCACGCCCATTCCTCACTTACCCGCCATTCAGAACGGGGCTTTGTATTGTCCTTGTCCACGAACCGTACATATCGGTTGATAATCTTAAAAGCGGTTCGTTCTGGATTGTCATATGCCAGCAGGTCACGGATGGCATAGTAAGCACGCTCATTTTTCAGCCGTATTTCAAAGCGGTTCTTGACTTCGGCTTCCTCTATGGGAATGTCATTTTTCTTGTACTGCTCAAAATCCTTTTCATAAATGCAGAAGTACACCTCGCTCTGTAAAGAGCCGATATATAGTGTATTTCCCATGCACTCTTTTTCATCCCTCCGCACCAGCTCGCCGCTGCGGTAACTCTTGAAGCTGCGGAACACGGAAATACATTCTTCATTCCGGCATTTCTCTGTCAGATGGGGGATGTTTAAAATCCCTGTCTTATCGTTGATGGCAAGGTCAAGCCGTTTCATCACACCGCCCTCCACCAGACAGTCCATGAAAAATTCGTACCAGCTCCGTTCCTGTGCCAGCAGATAACTTTCAAACTGGCGGCAGCCACGCCCTTTTAATTCCAGCAGCACGCCCTTTTCTTCTTCGGGCGATACCAGCACGAATATGTCGCCCAGACAGTAGTGTTCGGCGTAGGAATAAAAGCCGTAGTCTTCGTGAAGCATATAGGACAGCTTCAACCTCAAAATATCCTCAACAACGTGCTTCACATCCAGAATAGGAAAACGAATCCGCACATAGTCAAAGAGCATTTCAAGGGGAGCGTCTGGATTGAACCGTTCCAGAGCTTCCATGATTGCCGCTTTCAGTTCAGCGGATGGAAGTACCTTTCCCGTTTCAATGTCGCTTAGATACTGTCGTGTCATGCCAGCGGCAACCGCAAGCCTGCTCTGCGAGATTCCATAGTCGGAGCGTTTTGCCTTTAATTCCTGTACCCAAGTATCGTGATTCAGTGAACATCCCTCCAATCAAAAAAGGCGTATGTCAACTTTCGGTACTTCACTGACACACGCCGGATTTTAAAGAATCCCATGTAACCAGCAGGATTCCGCTATATTTTCAGACTGTTTCCAGTCGATTTGTACCCCCCTGTTAGATACGGGGGGTTAGGTGCTGGCGTGCCTTGCGGCACACCAGCCAGCAGGTCAGTCCACCCCTGCGGCTTCCGCTCTGCACGCCGCTTGTGTGTCCTGCCTGCTGTTTGCGAGTAGTTTGATTTCCTTTAGGAAGTCGTGTCCTTTTGGCACAAGGGGCGTGTAAAATTCCGATATGACGCTCGTTCCCACGTCCACATAGCCACGCCCTTTTATCTGCTTCAAGAAAAAATCCTTGTCTGTTTCCCCGAACATCATCCCATAGCCCATTTCAGACATACGACCAAGAGCCACACGGAAATTGAACTGGTCACGTATTCCGTCGCCCAGATATTTTGCGTCTGGACGCTGGCAGGCAAGAATCAGAAAGAATCCGGCCTGCCGCCCCAGCATAACAATCTGCTTCAATTTGTTAAGGACAGCGGCGTTCTCTTTTGTTCCCAGCATTTCCATGAACGCCACGTATTCGTCAAAGATAAGGAAGTTCGCTGGCAATCCCAAGTAGGCGTAATTTTCCCCTGTCTTGTAGCCCTCCATCTGCTTCATATCCTCGCTGCGTTTCATCATTTCCTCATAGAAACGGTCAAGGCAGGCGGTCATATCATCCTTTTTATAGTAAACATTCGGCATTACGGCTTCCAAGTCGGCAAGGTCGGCGTTCTTCGGGTCTAAGACGTAGAGGACGGCATTTGTGCGGAGCAGGGCTTCTATAAGCGTCAGAATGAAATACGTCTTACCACCGCCCGTTCCTCCGGCAATCAGCATATGGGGCAGCTTGTCATATTCCCACCAGATATTCTTCATCAGCCGCAGCCTGCCGCCCTTTGCCTGCACATCCTCAATGGAAATGCGGTTTGCGATAGTGTCGTAAAGCAGGGTATATTCCACGTAGGAATCCTTTAATTCCTTGTCGGTCAGCTCGCAATACAAGCCGCTCTCCAGCTTCTTTTCCAAGTGCAAAAGCTGGTCTTGATACTTTCCCAGCGTGATTTCCACCCGAATATGAATCAGCCCACTTTTTAGCTGGTAGTAGATTTTAGGGAAATAGCTGATTTTTTCTTTAGAACGGCTGGAAGACAGGTCTTTGAAGAAACCGTCTGACTGCACCTGTTCCGCTTCGTACCACTTGTTTTCCAGAACCATCCTCGCCAGCTTTTGGCGGTGGTAAAGCTGTTTTACATAGTCACGGCGGTAGTGCCGGAATACCAAAGCCGCCGCCAGACAGAAAAGCCCTGCCGCTCCTATGCTGATAAGCAGGTAGGGAATGTGGATGGATTCCCCAATCTGCGACAGGGAAACATCCTGCCAGTCTGTCTGCATGATTGATCTGCCATGAAACAGCATGACAATCAGCAGAAAGACTGGAAGCAGGGCGGCAATGGCGGTATGAAAAACCAAGTCCTTATCCGTGGGGCGAATCCGTTTCCCACGGGAACGTAACTGTTTCATGCTCGATTCACTCCTTTTCGTTTATTGTTTGTGGGATAACTTTATTTCCCAGACGGAATGTCTTTCTTTGGTGGCTGCGGATTTCCGGCAGGGGCGGCCCCTTTCTTCAAGATAATATCATCCGCCTTGATGTACCAGTCCACTTCCGCCCCTTGAAACGTAGCGGTTGCGACGGTATCGGCAACAGGATTGATGATTTCCACCTCTGCGTTGTAGTCAAATTCTTTCAGCGGCACGCTGGCAGGGATAGACACTTGAATCATGCGCCCCTGTCCTCTGGACTTCAAATCGTAAGTGCGCTCCTTGATTTCATCCGATACTGTACCGTCCTCGTTTTGAATCCGCACCTCACGGCGGAGGGCAGAAAACTTCAATGCACCGAACGTTGCTTCCTTATCAATGACGATTCCATTTGCTAATCTCATAAATAGATACCTCTCTTTCCTTATGCTTTTACCATGTCGTCTGCATGGAGGATGTAGTTTGTGAAGCCACGAGTGCCGATTTTATAACCCTCTGCGGTAATACGGGGATTTACCAGCTTTACCCGTTCTTCAAAATCAAAATGCTTTTCGCCAGCTTCGGCAGGCAGAATCACGAGGATATCATCCGCCCTCTGAACGTCTGAATAGAGATTGAAGCTGCGTGTGAGTACAGTCATGCGCCCGTTGATTCTGCGCTGTTCGGTCTTGTCTTCTCCGGCAAACTCCAAGCTGCCGAATGTCTTTTCCATGTTGGGGATAACAAATTTAAGTTCCATATGTTTTTACCTTTCCTTTCTGATGATTGATGGTTGATGGATTCTGATAGTTCCTTATTCAGCTTTGTGGAGAATACCTGCCTGCCTGTGATTTATCAAGGGCTGGCGTTGTGCTTCGCACCCTTGACAAATCCCATTCTGACAGGTAAAGGGTAGCCAAGCCGAATAAGGGGGATTTCTGCCAGCTCGCGACTGGCGGAATCTCCACATAATGTTATGCGGAGGGGAACGCTCCTGCGGTTCTTGTCGGGGCATGGGTATCACATCCTTTCTGAATTTTGGACAAGAAAAAAGACGCTCATTGATGAACGCCTATGCTGGAGTTTTTATAATTTTTATTTTATCTTTTACATGGCATATTCATTGAAAGCACGCCACTTTCATGGTATTATAAATAAGTACTATCTATTACGAATGGGGTGACTCAACTGAATAATTTAAAAGATTATAGAGAAAACGAATTGAAGCAATATGTAATTGCAAACGCATTAGTTTTTTTATTGATTCATGGATTTATTAATTTTGCTGATACTGAAAATATAAAATTCGTTCAAGGGATAGTTTCTTTGTTGGGAACAACTCTCCTTGCGTCAATAATATATATCTTTACAATATTAGTCGATAGTGTAATTGATGATAAAATAAAAAATAGAATGGTCAATTTATATTTTATGAAGTTACCAGGGGAATACATATTTACTGAAATCAAAAACAAGAATAAAGACATTCGTTTTACCACGAATATGGCTTTACAAAAATATTCTCTTATATATTCTGAAATGCCAGAAAATTCAAACGAAAGGAAAAAATATGAGAATAGTCAATGGTATAAAATCTATAATCTATATAGAGAAGTACCTATGGTATTTATGTCAAATCGAAACTATTTGTTAATGCGAGATATGTATATTTCCACTTGGGTGATTTTTGTACTATACTTTATATCCTGTTTTTTCTTTAGATGGCTAACATATGAAAAACTTTATATTATTTATTTACTGGGTATATTAATCATTACTAATGTAGCAACACATATAAAAGCTAAACGTTTTGTTTATAATGTGATAGCACTTGATATATTTAAAAAGGAGGAGACGAAATGAGTATTATTAAATCAATCTCTGTTGGAGATGGGGATATGTTTTACATAAAGCATGGTAGCAGCAATTTTACAATTATTGATTGTAATATGGATGATACAAATAAAAAGTCAATTACTGACGAAATCATCAGTGAATCTAAGGAAAAAGATATTAAGAGGTTTATCTCTACTCATCCAGATGAAGACCATATTCATGGTCTAAAATATTTAGATGATAATATAGGTATCCTTAATTTTTATTGTGTCGCTAATGAAGCAGCAAAAGAAGATGAAACCGAGGATTTTAAACGTTACTGTGAATTAAGGGATTCCGATAAAAAAGCATTTTACTTATACAAAGGTTGTTCTCGTCGTTGGATGAACGAAAATGATGAAGAAAAAAATTATGGTTCATCGGGTATTAATATCTTATGGCCTATTGTTGATAATGAAGATTTCAAAGCTGAACTACTTAATGCTAAAGAAGGAAAAAGTCCAAATAATATTTCGCCAATAATAAAATATTCGTTAAATAATGGGGTAACTGTTCTATGGTTTGGCGACTTAGAAAATTCTTTTACTGAAAAAATAAAAGATGAAATTGAATTACCCGAAGCTGACATAATATTTGCACCTCATCATGGTAGAAGCAGCGGCAAACTCCCCAAAGAGTGGATGGATAGTATCAATCCCAAAATTGTTATTATAGGAGAAGCGCCATCCGACAAAATTAATTACCTATCAGGATATAATACCATAACTCAAAATACTGCTGGTGATATCATTTTAGATTGTAATACGGCGATAGTTGACATTTATGTATCTAATGAAAACTATTCTGTCAGTTTTCTTGATAATAAAAAGAAACCTAATGCATATAATGGCACTTATATCGGTAGTCTAAGTGTGTAGAATATTAATTAAGCCTTTGTAATTATAAACCATATTTATTATTTACAAGTTTAAAAACTCTTTTTGATGAATTTGTCAAAAAGAGTTTTTTTGTTTTGAAAAAATATTCCGTTCTATATATGCAACCACATCACCCAGAACATGATAGCAAGTTAGTCGTCGTAACCTTGGCAAAAGTGTTACACTGTGATACACTATATATAAGGAGGTGGATAGTTTGGCTGTTTCTGAAAATAACGTAAGAGTACCTATAACAATCCCAAAGGAATTAAAGCAGCAGTTAGATAATCTGGCAAAAGAGGACAAGCGTACCTTTTCCAACTTATGCGCTAAGATTTTATCTGACTATGTGCAGCAGAAAAAGGATGGTGAGTAACCTTTGAGAATCTATATATACAGCCGTAAATCGGTTTATACTGGCAAAGGGGAAAGCGTTGAAAACCAGATTGAAATGTGCAGGGAATATATTTCAACCAAAATCCCCGAATCGGATAATGCGGAAATTGTTGTCTATGAAGACGAGGGCTTTTCCGCAAAGAACACGGACAGACCGCAATTCCAGCAAATGCTCCGTGATATAAGGCTGAACAAACCGGAATATGTTGTTTGTTACCGCCTTGACCGTATCAGCCGTAATGTCAGCGACTTTTCTTCTCTAATTGAAGACTTGAACAGTTACAATATTTCTTTTATCTGTATCAAGGAAGAATTTGACACCTCAAAGCCTATGGGAAAAGCCATGATGTACATAGCTTCGGTTTTCGCCCAACTGGAAAGAGAAACGATTGCAGAGCGTGTCCGTGATAATATGCTAATGCTGGCAAGGACTGGACGCTGGCTAGGCGGCACTACCCCAACAGGATTTACTTCTGAAAAGATACAGGAAATCATTATCGACGGTAAAATCAAGACTTCCTGCAAGCTAAAGGACAATCCAGAAGAATTGAAAGCCATTGACTGTATTCTGGAAAAGTTCTTAGAGTTTCGGAGCATATCCGGCGTAAGCAAATACTTAATCAAGCAGGGAATCAAATCACGTACAGGAAAGATGTTCTCCCTGTTAGGCATTAAAGAGATATTACAGAATCCGGTTTACTGTATCGCTGATGAAGACGCATGGGAATACTTCACGGAACACCATTCTGACGTTTGCTTTGAGAAAACAGAGTGTTCCAACAAATACGGTCTGTTAGCATACAATAAGCGTGATTACCGAAAGAAAAGTGCCCCAAGACAGGATATGGATAAATGGATTGTCGCAATCGGTAAGCACAAAGGGCGCATATCCGGTAAGAAGTGGGTCGCAATCCAGAATATCTTGAAAGACAATATCCCCACAGGGAAAAAGCCTGCTGTTATGCACAATGACTATTCCTTACTGTCCGGCTTAATCTTCTGTGATAAATGCCAGAGCCGGATGTTCGCAAAGCAGCGGAGCGGCAAAGGCGGTAACCATGAGCTTTACGACTATATTTGTAACAATAAACTGCGTGGCGGCTTAGATTTATGCGACTGTCAAAATCTCAACGGACAGCAGGCAGACGATATTGTATGTGAATATCTTATGCAGTACACGGATGAAAATTCCGGTATCTACAAGCTGCTGGAAAAGCTGAAACGTGATTTACAAGGACAGACACAAAAAAGCCCCGTTGCAGTCATTGATGATAAAATCAAAAAATGCAATAGTGAGATTGACAATCTTATCAACACACTATCACACGGGAATTTAGGAGCTGCGTTCATTGAACGAGTAAATTCCAGAATCACGGAGCTGGACAAAGAGCTTGCTTCTATGAAAGAAGAAAAAGCCCGTCTGCAAAAGGATGTAAATATCATAGCGGACAGGGAAATTCAAGTGGATATGCTGTCCACGGCGTTATCCAGCTTCAAAGACAATTTCCATACCCTGACGATTGAAGAAAAGCGTACCTTAATCAAGCTGATGGTTAAGAAAATTGTCTGGGATGGCAAAGACCTCCATATTTTTATCGACGGCGAGTAGGGAACTGTCAGCCATCTACTCGTCGTATGGAGCAAAGTTGCCGTTTGGATGGTGGCGCATTTCCGACCCTGATTGCGATCATTACGATGTTCTTCATAGGAACGTCAAAAGGGGCAGGTACGTCACTGCTATCCGCCATTTTACTGACTTTATTTATCATGCTTGGGGTCGGTATGACATTTTTCGTGTCGTGGCTTCTCTCGAGAACAATCTTAAAAGGAGTGCCGTCCTCCTTTACACTGGAACTTCCGCCATACCGCAGACCACAGTTCGGGAAGGTCATCGTCAGGTCTATTTTCGACAGAACCCTGTTCGTACTGGGGCGTGCGGTAATGGTGGCAGCTCCAGCCGGTCTATTCATCTGGGCCGCCGCAAATATTTTTGTCGGTGACCAGAGTCTTCTGAATTACTGTGCTGCCATGCTGGACCCGTTTGCCAGACTGTTCGGGCTGGACGGTGTGATTCTGATTGCCTTCATTCTTGGACTTCCGGCCAATGAAATCGTTGTTCCGATTATCATCATGGCTTATATGGCACAGGGGAGTATTCTGGAAATGGATAGCCTGACAGAGATGAGAAATTTGTTTGTCAGCCACGGGTGGACCTGGGTCACGGCAGTCTGCACGATGCTGTTTTCACTCATGCACTGGCCGTGTTCTACAACACTGCTGACCATAAAGAAAGAGACCGGAAGCTGGAAATGGACATTTACTGCACTGGTAATCCCCACACTGGCGGGCATGGTCCTGTGCTTTATCGTGGCACAGACGGCGTATCTGTTTATATAAAGCGTCTCCATTCACGGCCAGAGGCTATGCATAGTAACAGAAAAGCCGCTAATGTCAGGCAGCACTGAATCGCTGCCCCCGGGAATAAAAAAGCTATACAGGACAAAGCAGCCCTGTATAGCTTTTAAATATACGTGCCGCATTGATGCAGCGCGAACTCATCTATAAAGTCTGATATTCTAAAGGAACTTCAATCTTGTCACAGTCATTTCCTGACTTTATATAACCTGTTACAATCTCCTTTGACGGGACATTTTTTTCAGCACAGATCCCCTGATTGGCAGCGGCAAGGGTGTAATATGTAAATGTCGTGTCCAGCGTGTTGTCATATTCCATCTTGAGCAGACGAGAGTCTTCTTTGGAAAACCAGAAGGTCCATTCCTTTTCTTTCATATTCATATAATTATCGTGAGCAGCCTTTAGTTCCTCCTGATAAACGTCAGAGACAACAGCCTGTGCATATAGTTTTGAGAAATCACTGGAGTTCTGGATGCGGGGGAAATCACGGTCCGTCACAAGAACTTTGACGGCGTCGGTCCCGTCGACTGTCTCATTTCCCAGAATTTTGGCTTCTGCTTTATCCGAGAGGATTATATACATAGAGTTAAAAGCATTGTTTATGAAGTCTGTGTTGATTTCTGTTTTGTAAAAAGTCTCCTGTGTGTCATATTTGTAAATGTCATAACCTTTCCCGTCTTTGAGCATCATGTAGTCACGGGTATATAAATGATAATTGCCGGGTCCTTTTTGTACACAGTTCATATACACGATGTCATTATTGGAGTCTGAAATCAGGATCTGCGTCTTTTCATAGGTACCGGCTGCTGTTTCTGTGATGATGGTTTTACTGAACTGTTTTACCCTGTCCTGATTATAAGTGTGGATGGAGTTGAATACCCATTCGGTATCCTCCTCCTGCTTTGGAGCCTTTGCACAGGCGGCAGAAAACAGGGTGACAAATATGCATAAAACAGCGAGGGACATTTTGTGGGATTTCATCATGGGTATGGCCTCCTTCCATCAATACTTGTTTCTCTTCTTCTTTAATTTTATTATATCATGTTAAAAGAAATCCGATGCATAAAAGTGCTCTTATATCGATCATCTTATAAAATGTCGGATTTCCATAAATTTATGAAGTGGTATTTCAGGAAAAACACTTTTAAAATAAGGGTAGCAGAAAGAAAAGGAAGAGGATGTGCAATATGAAGTTGACACAGTTGAGGGTGAACCATATAGAAACACCGGCAGGGTTTAATATTACACCGGTAAGCCTTTCGTGGAAGGTGGAAGACGCGGGTAACGCTAAGTTCCAAAAGACGGCAAGGATAATAGTAAAAAGGAAGGATGTGACTGTCTTTGACAGCGGGGAAGATTCGAAAGCAGATAGTCTGGATTACCGGGCAGATATAGAACTTTTACCGCGTACAAGATATGAGTGGTCAGTCTGTGTGACGGCGGATAACGGAGAAACGGCATATGCGGAAAGCTGGTTTGAGACTGGAAAGATGACTGAGGGGTGGCAGGGAAAATGGATCACTCCTGAACTGGATCAATCTGTACAGCCTGTTCTTTCGAAGAAATTTACGCTAAACAAAAGTGTAACAGGAGCCAGAATGTATGTCTGCGGCCTCGGGGTGTATGAGTTGTATCTGAATGGGGAAAAGGCCGGGAACGAATTCCTTGCCCCTGGCTATCATTCGTATGATTTTCACCTTCAGGTTCAAACCTACGATGTAACGGATTATCTGAAGGAAGGGGAAAATGAAATTCAAATCTGGCTTGGCGATGGATGGTATAAAGGCAGGCTTGGATTTGACGGCGGCTATGTGAATTTGTATGGTGACAGGTGCTGTGCAGCAGCGGAACTTCATATTGGGCATGAGGATGGCCCAAATACACTGGTCTGTACGGATGAGAGCTGGAGGAGCAAGGCATCACCGGTTACATTCAGCAATATTTATGATGGGGAAATATACGACGCCCGGTTAGAGGATGCACAAAACTGGGGCCCCGTAAGACTGTATGAACCTGAAAAATGCGGAGCGCTGACGGACCGGTTCAGTCTTCCCATTGTAAAAAAGGAGAAGCTTTCTGTCTGTCAGGTTATCAGGACGCCAAAAGAAGAACTCGTGTTGGATTTTGGACAGAATCTGACAGGCTGGGTTGAATTTGACTGTGAATTGCCGGAAGGTGCAAGGATCAGGCTGACGGCATCCGAAATTTTGCAGGACGGGTGCTTTTACCATGACAATCTGAGGACGGCAAAAACGGAATTCACATACATTTCAAACGGAAAAAAAGCCCATGTGAGGCCTCATTTTACATTTTATGGATTCCGTTATATGAAGGTGGAATGTCCGTTTGACATAGAACCAGAAAACTTTATGGCATACCACATAAGAAGTGATTTTGACCAGACGGGCTGGATTGAAACGGGAAACGAAAAAGTGAACCGGCTGTTTTTAAATGCACTTTGGAGCCAGAAGGATAACTTTCTGGATGTTCCTACAGACTGCCCGCAGAGGGATGAGCGCCTCGGCTGGACCGGAGATGCACAGGTATTTTCGGAAACCGCATGCTGCAACATGTATATGCCTGCGTTTTACAGAAAATATCTTTGGGATATGAGGGCGGAGCAGAGTATTTTAGGCGGCTCGGTCCCGAACGTTGTGCCGAGGCTGAAACAGGGGATGGTCGCGGAGCACGGATCCTGTCCGTGGGCGGACGCGGGGGTCATAATTCCGTGGAACGTGTATCTTTATTATGGAAGCAAAACACTGCTGGAAGAATGTTATCCGGGCATGAAGGCATGGGTGGAATGTGAGAGAAGGCGGGAAGAAGCACTGGGCGGACCCCATCTTGTAAAAGACGGGTTCCACTTTGCGGACTGGCTGGCACTGGACAATGAGCAGCCGGGGCCATTCGGGGCGACAGACCCATTGTATATAGCGAGTGCTTATTATTACAGGTGTACGAAAATAGTTTCCCAGGCGGCGGAAATACTGACAGGCAGGAATTATCAAAAAGATGCGGAGGAATACGGCAGACTGGCGGATGAGATTTTAAGGGCGGTGCAGGATACTTATTTTGAAGAAGATGGCACGTGCAAATGCAGGACACAGACGGGAGCGGCAATCGCGGCAGAATTTGGCCTTATGCCGGGTAAGCAGAAGAAAGAAGGCAGGGAACTGGAAAAAAGAGTCCGGGAGAATCAGGGGCATTTGAATACCGGGTTCGTGGGGACCACGCTTCTGTGTCCCGCGCTGACCCATACGGGACACCATAAGACAGCGGTTGACCTGCTGCTGAATGAAGAGTTTCCCGGATGGCTTTACTGTGTGAATCTCGGGGCGACCACGATCTGGGAGAGGTGGGACTCGGTACTTGCAGATGGCAGGATAAGCGAAGAGGGGATGAACAGTCTGAACCATTACAGCTATGGAAGTATTGTGGGGTGGATGTACCGTGACCTTTGCGGAATCCGTCCTGTAAAACCGGGATTCAGGAGGGCTGCGTTTGAGCCGCATCCAGATAAGCGGTTGGGATACGCCGAGTGTAAAATGGATACCGCGGCGGGGACTTACAGATGCAGGTGGGACTGTCTGGATGACGGGACTGCGGCATATGAAGTTCAGGTGCCGTTTCATGCCGGAGCCGTAATCAAGTTTCCGGACGGGGAAACTCACGAACTGACCCCAGGTTTATATAGATTTATAAGATAGAGAAGAGGAGAAAAAAATGTTTGAACAAAAATTTAATGATAACTGGAAATTCTGGGTGGATAAGGACTCGTTTGCCCTGGTGTGGAACATACCTGATATTGCGTCAGATGTGACACTGCCGCACGATGCAATGAGTGAGAAGCCCGCACATGCGGAAAGCGAAAATGGAGGCAATACCGGATACCGGGACGGTGATATTTATACCTATGTTAACTTGTTTCAGGCTCCGGCAGAGTATAAAGATAAGGTGGTTATGCTGAAATTTGAAGGTGTTTATATGAACGCCTTTGTCTATGTGAACGGGCAGCTTGCAGGAAAGAACCCGTTCGGGTATACGACATTTTATGTGGCTCTTAACGACTACCTGAGATTTGGTGAGGAAAATGAAATCCGTGTCCAGGTCAGGAACGGCGCGATGACAAACAGCCGCTGGTATTCCGGGGGCGGCATCTACCGTGATGTATATCTGCTGGTATCCGGCCTTGTACATATTGTACCGGAAGGGGTGCAGATTAAAACAGAATCGGCGGACAGGGAATACGCAGTACTGCATATAAATACGGAGCTGCAAAACAACTGTCATGGGGCATCAGAACTGACATTGGAAACGGTGGTCAGGGACGCAAAAGGGCACGTTGTATCGAGTGAGGTGACACCTGTTGTGCTCTTTTCTCAGGAAACCCGGACGGTATCACAGCGGGTGACCGTGGAGGCGCCAGAGCTCTGGTCAGAGGATCATCCTGCACTGTATACCTGTATGACACGACTTCTTAACCAAGAGGGTGTACTGGATGAAAGCAAGGAACAATTCGGGATCAGGACGCTTCAGCTGGATGCAAAAAGAGGGCTGCGCGTAAACGGAAAAACAGTAAAATTAAGGGGGGCGTGTATCCACCATGACAGCGGGCTGCTGGGAACTGCCACGTATGAACCTGTGCAGTTCCGTGAGATCAGGAAGCTGAAAGAAGCAGGATTTAACGCGGTCCGTATGTCCCATCACCCGATGGCCCCGGCCATGCTCCGGGCATGCGACGCTCTCGGGATGTATGTCATGGATGAGACTTTTGACATGTGGAACCGGTGCAAGTCCAATTATGATTACGGTCTGTATTTTCAGGAATGGTGGGAAAGCGATGTGACGGCTATGGTAAGAAAAGATTATAATCATCCGTCCGTCATCCTGTATTCTGTCGGCAACGAGATTCCCGAGATCGGAACGGATCACGGGGCAAAAATATGCAGTGACCTGAGCGGGAAAATAAAAGAGCTGGATGATACGAGATACACACTGGCATCGATCAATGGTGTGTTTGCAGCTGGAGACCAGGTGGACAGGATTGTGTCTGATGTTGTATCTGATCTGAGCCGGGAAGGAAAAATCGACGGAAATGTGAATGATTTCATGACACTGATGGATGGGCATCTGGATGAAATCGTGGTTCATGAGGCGATCACAGAGCGGCTGGAAAAGGCATGTGCAGGCGTGGATATTGCAGGCTATAATTATATGACAGCCAGATATGAGATAGATGGGGAGAAATATCCGAACCGTGTGATTGTGGGAAGTGAGACATACCCACCTGAAATTGCAAGAAACTGGAATCTGGTTGAGAAGCATAACCATGTTATTGGTGATTTCACATGGACCGGCTGGGACTATATTGGCGAAGCAGGTGTTGGTGTACCCGCCTATCAATGGGGAGAAGGCGGATTCGGTGCCGGATTCCCGTGCCAGCTTGCGTATCCGGGAGATCTGGATATTACGGGTTACAGGAGGCCCGCATCTTACTTCCGTGAAGTTGTTTTTGGATTGAGAAAAGATCCTTATATTGCAGTGCAGGACCCGAACCGGTATGGACAGAAGCTGATCAAAACACCGTGGGTCATAAGTGACACGGTATCAAGCTGGACATGGAGAGGCTGTGAGGGACAGCCTGCCATAGTGGAGGTATATTCACCGGGAACCGAAACAGAATTGCTGGTCAACGGAAAGTCCTGCGGCAGAAAGACGGCGGGAAAGAAAGCTGGATTCAGGACACTTTTTGAGACCATTTATGAGCTGGGCACGGTAACCGCGGTTTCCTATGATGAGAACGGGAATGAACTGGGAAGAATGGAGCTTCATACTGCGGCAGAGGAGTACAGGATTGTAATGGCGGCCGAACCGGAGATGAAGGAGGATTTCTTCTATATCGACGTGCTGCTTAAGGACAGTACGGGGAATCTGGTAACAGACCGGGATATCCGGCTGAACCTGCATGTAGAGGGCTGCGCGGTGGCGGCGGGCTTCGGCAGTGGGAATCCGAAGCCGTCATATAATTTTAACGAAGGTGTAACAGAAACATTTCATGGACGGGCCCAGATTATTCTTATGAGGACAGGTCCCGGTGAGATAAATGTCCAAGTCAGTTCAGAAGACGGAAAGCATGCAAAACTAAACCTGATGCCAGAATAGGAGTACTGTGCGCATCAGAAAGGTATGCACAGTAACGAATAGGAAACATGTGCCTGCAGGTTTCGGAGGTGTATTTAATGAAGAAAAATTATGATGAGAGAATTAAAAGCCTGATGTCTCAAATGACACTGGAAGAAAAAATCGGACAGCTCCGGCAGTGTGGTCCTTCTTTAGTCGGGGCTTTCGAGGTTAGTTTTGAAGAACTGCTGGATATGATGTTTGACGGGCGTATCAGTGAAGAGGAATTTGGCAGACTGATGAGTACTGCGGAACAGGATTTTCACGAAGATGACCTGAAAGCGGGCCGGATTGGATCCTATAATGGCGTAGGCGATGCGAAGACTGCAAACAGACTGCAGAAAATAGCCGTGGAAGAGACGAGACTTGGTATTCCCCTTTTGTTCGGGTATGATGTAATTCACGGTTTTCGCACAGTAACCCCGATCCCGCTGGCGGAAAGTTGTGCGTGGGACCCCGGGCTCTGGGAGCGGACGGCCAGAATGGCGGCCGAAGAAGCGACCTCCGGCGGTGTCCATATGACATTTGCCCCGATGGTGGACGTCGCAAGGGATGCACGCTGGGGACGCATCAGCGAGGGGGCAGGGGAAGACGTTTTTCTAAATTCTGCATATGGTGCGGCCAAGGTTCGTGGATTTCAGGGGGCAGACCTTGAAAAAACAGATTCGATGGCTGCCTGTGTAAAGCATTTTGCGGCATATGGGGCCGTGGAGGCGGGAAAAGACTATGGCCGTGTGGATATGTCCATGCAAAAGCTGTTCGAGGAATATCTTCCGCCGTATAAGGCGTGTGTGGATGCCGGGGCGCGGGCAATCATGCCGGCCTTTAATGACATAAACGGTGTGCCCTGTTCTGTAAATGGCTGGCTGCTGAAGCATGTGCTGCGCGAACAGTGGGGATTTGACGGGATGACCATCAGTGATGCCAACGCCATTGCGGAATGCGTGGAACATGGGATTGTCCCGGATAGAAAAACGGCTGCAAAGGCAGCCCTGGAAGCGGGCATGGAGATGGATATGACCTCAAATGTCTATGCCGGGGAGCTTCTAAAACTGGTGCAGGATTCTGAGACAGAAATTGAAACTGTAGACCGTGCCGTGGAACATATCCTCAGGGTGAAGTTTGAACTGGGACTGTTTGACAACCCATACCAGACGAATGAAGAGCGTGAAAAAAGTACATTATTGAAAACAGATCACAGAGCGCTGGCAAGAGAGGCGGCAGTAAAGTCGATGGTGCTCCTCAAGAACGACTGCATGCCAGATAAGGATGGTACCCGGAGAAAATCTGATGCCGGACCGCTTCTTCCTCTTCAGAAAGGCACATGTCTCGGCATTTTCGGGGAACTGGCTGAAGACAAGAAAGAGATGACAGGCGCATGGGCCATTGGCTCCAATCCGGAGGATTGTGTCAGTATTCTGGAGGCATGCGAGCTAAGTGGGATTACGTATAACTACAGCCGTGATGCTGAGAATATATCGGAAATGGCGGCGAAGTCAGACGTTTTCCTTGCCGTGCTTGGTGAAAAGAAAGATGAAAGTGGAGAAGCGGCCAGCAGGGCTGATATCACGCTGCCCGGAGAACAGATTGCGCTTGTGGAAAAACTGCTGGCATCAGGAAAACCGGTGGTCGCGATACTGTTTAATGGCAGACCTCTGTCCATTCCGCATATTGCAGAAAAGGTCCCTGCGATTCTGGAAGCATGGCATCCCGGTACAGAAGCGGGCAGCGCAGTGCTGGATATCCTGTTTGGAGATGCGAATCCAAGTGGAAAGCTGACTGCGACGTTTCCATATGCGTCGGGACAGTGCCCGGTATATTACGCACATATTCAAACTGGACGGCCGGGTGGAAAGTCAAAATTCACTTCCAAGTATATAGACACCCCCCTTGACCCGGTCTATCCCTTCGGATATGGACTCAGCTATACAAAATATGAATACAGTGGTCTGCAGGTGAGATGTGAGGAGTCTGCATTCAGAATCCATGTTAGCGTAAAAAATGTCGGGTGCCGGGACGGAGAAGAGATCGTGCAGTGCTATGTCCAGGATAAAACTGCAAAAAGAGTACGTCCCATAAGGCAGCTGAAAGCGTTTGAGAAAGTTCTAATAGAGGCAGGAGAGACAAAATCGGTAGAATTCATCATACCATTTACAGAACTGGGATATTATGACTGGAACATGAACTATGTAATTGACCCGGGAGAGTTTGTATTCTATGCCGGCGGAGACTCAAACTGTTCCTTGTGTGAAAAAGCAGTACTACGGGTCTAAGAAAAAATCTCGTAACTGTTCAAAATCTTGAAAAGCTACAAAATATCCACATAAGATGAAAGCTTACTGTTGATATCTTATGTGGATAACTTGATGTAATGCCGGGTACGATGTGGACGCTTACCCGGTATCTTCATATTTAATTATGGTAAATGCAAAAAATAAATTATATGTTCCAAATCACTGCTCACAAGCCTGTCTGTAAACAGCATTTTTGCCCTGTACCTGCCGTATGTAATCCTGAATATCCGCTTTCTGAATGTGAAACTTCTGATGTAGTTTTTCACAGACGGTGGATTCCCCGTATCCGTCTTCAAGCAGAATTTCAACAAAAAGCAGGATATCATTGTGGGTAACTTCCTTGGTAACTTCTTTGGTAACTTCTTTGGTAACTTCTTTGGTAACTTCTTTAGTAATTTCTTTAGCAATTTCCTTAGTAGCCTTTTCCAGATCATCAGCCCATAATTCATGCAGCGCTTCGCACATTGATCTCGCCTCCTCCATTGCCGCGGGGTTAGCCCGCACTATTAAATCCATAGCAGCCTGATAGAGTTTAGAATCTTTATGCTGCTCATAGTCTTCAAACAAAACATTCAGACTCTGGTCAGGCTGTAAGTCTGTACGCAGACTGCCCAGCCACCGGTTCTCTTCCAGGGATAATTCTTTTGATATTAAAATTTGTATTGGAAAGGGGTCACCCTCCAGATAATAAATTCCCGGGGCAGTCTTTCGGACTTCAAGTTTTCGAAAACGTGTAACTTCTTCCAGCATTTTACGCGGATACCTGCTGCAGACGAATGTTATAGTGATATCATCCTGTTTAATTGCATTCGTCTGCTCTGAATTGGACTTGTAAAAGCAGGCATAGCCATAAACCTTATAAAAATCATCAATATTCAGGGTGTCTTCCGGGCTTTTATATTCGAAGATATTATGTCCCTTTAATA
>NZ_QUGN01000030.1:53881-71841 GCF_003479085.1 Clostridium sp. AF19-22AC
CGGATACCTGCTGCAGACGAATGTTATAGTGATATCATCCTGTTTAATTGCATTCGTCTGCTCTGAATTGGACTTGTAAAAGCAGGCATAGCCATAAACCTTATAAAAATCATCAATATTCAGGGTGTCTTCCGGGCTTTTATATTCGAAGATATTATGTCCCTTTAATAATCGGCCCATATTCTTTTTCAACGGTTCAGAGCCGCTTTTTTTAATGACCAGTGCGTCAATCCGCATGGGCATCTTGTTTAATTCCAACTCGGAAAGAAAAATAAGACGGTCAGCCTCCTCTCCAAAGTCAATCTGCATGGCGGCAATAAATGCCGGATGCCATTGCAGCCTTTTATCTGTCATGTACTGCACCTCCATTATAGCATGTGAAATGTACGGAGTATATCTGTTTGTAACTTAAAAAGAGCGTATTACGGTATAAATGGATATGTACAGTGCTCTCTTTGCTATTGTCCACAGTCAGGCCTGTAAACTGTGGGTTCTGTTTCTAATACAGCTTTATTCAATTGTGAAATACAAATCTGGATTTTTTGACGAAAGTCAGAAAATAAAATATTCCGGAAATAAAGATTTGTATGGTCAGAATAGCATTGCCAGATAGTAATTTCAATGTGTTTATTGTTGAAAAATCAGGGTATATTGTTGATAATATAAAAAGATGAGAAGTATGGATTCCTGTTCTTCAAAAGGCAACGAATTGAGGCTGTCAAAAGATATGTCGGGTTACAAATAAAAAAAGCCGGATGCAGAAAAGTGATATGAAAAAATGTCGGATTTGAGGTAATTTATAACATGGATTTATACACTGTGCTGCGCTAAACTATAACTATCTTGAACGAAGGTGAAAAAAGAACAGGAAAAGGAGAGAGAAAAATGGAAAACGAAATGACGGCAGGTGCTGCAGCAGTTCCGAAGAAAAATAAGGAAGTTACGACAGCATTTAAATGGTTCCATGCAACATCTGTTAACGGCGGAGCTATGTTAATTGCGGCAGTGATAGCAAGCTTTTTTTCAGTATATATGACTGATACCCTGAAGATTCCGGCAGCAGCTTGTTCGATGATTATGTTTGTTGCAACTTTATGGGATGCGATTAACGATCCGATGATGGGAGTGATCGCCGACAGGACACATACAAAATGGGGACGTTACAGACCTTACTTTATTGCTGCCCCCATATTGTTAACATTGTTTTCAACATTACTTTGGATCGACTGGGGATTTTCAACAACAGGGAAAATTATTTATATTCTGGTTGTTTATGTTGGATATGGAATGACGGTCACGATGTATACAATGCCTCAGGTAGCGATTCTTCCTGCATGTGTTAAGAATAATCAGCAGAGAAACATGATCATTACGATGGGTGCCGGTGTCTGTGCATGTGCATTTACAATTGGAAATACATTTACACCTCAGATCACAGGGTTCTTCCAGGGGATTGGACTCAGCAACGGTTATGTACCGCTTATGCTTATTTGCGGTGTCTTCGCTTTCATATCCTTCTGGGGATTGTTTGGTACTTCAAAAGAGAGGTACTTGCAGCCGGTAGAAAAAGGAACTGCATTCAGAGATATGAAACTTGTTTTAAAGCATAAAGAGTTGTTCCCGAATATTATTGCATGGATCATGGCATCAATGGGATACGGTATGATGTTTTCTACCTCTGTTTACTACATGAAGTACTATTATATGAGGCCTGATCTGATTTCTGCTTACATGGGTGTTATTTCTATAGGCGCTCTGGTTTCTATGGTTGTTTTGATGCCTATTGTATTGAAGATTTGTAAAACCGGGCAAAAAGCATTAATCGTATCTCAGGTGGCTTCTATTATATGCTATGTAATTTTATTCTTCTTTGGAAAATCAAGTTTTACGTTTTTATGTGTAGTGACATTTATTTCATCCTGCTTCTCTGCAATGCAGAATGCACTTGTGAATGTACTGGTAAATGATTCAATTGATTACATACAGTATAAAGAAGGTTTATCGGCAAACGGCGTAATTTCTTCTATCAAGGGATTTGCCCAGAAATGCGGAAATACAGTAGTTAGTTCCGGCATATTGGCCGTTCTTTCAGCATCCGGATATATTGCAGAGGCAATCGGGGGACAGCCTGAATCTACAATGTTTGCATTGAATTTCCTGAAGTTCGGCGCACCGTCCCTGACGGGGATTATCCTGATCATCTGTGTATTCTTTAATCCGGTTGAAAAGTACAGTGCGGAAATTGAAGAGATGAAATCAAAAATGGAATAGTATAGTAAGATATAACCGGACTCCCTGCTTATTGGGGAGTCCCGCTGTATTTAGAATGATAAGCAAGGAGGAATTATAATGAAACAGGCAGCAGTCAATCCTTATCTTCCGTTCTGGGAAACAATTCCGGATGGAGAGCCGCATATATTCGGGGACCGGATTTATATTTACGGTAGCCATGATAAATTAAACGGAACTTCTTTCTGTGAGGATGATTATGTGTGCTGGAGTGCACCGGTAGATGATCTTGGAAACTGGCGATGTGAAGGAACTATCTATAAAAAGGAGCAGGACCCGATAAACGGGGCACCGTATGACGGGGACATGCCTTTGTATGAGCCTTCCTTTACAGGGGAGAATACACGTTTTTTATATGCACCGGATGTGACTCAGGGGCCGGACGGAAGATATTATCTTTACTACGCCCTGGACACGGTTAATGTGATTTCTGTTGCGGTGTGTGATACCCCTGCCGGGACATATGAATTTCTGGATTATGTCAGGCGGGAGGACGGAAGTATTCCCACGGTCGGAAGATGGTTTGATCCCGCGATTCTGTGTGAAGAAAGTGGAAACTACCTGTATTATGGCTTCTGCCCGCCGGTGCGTTTTCCGGGGATGGAGGATGCAAATTACCCGGGGGCGATGATGGTGAGGCTGAAGGATGACATGCATACGATCATAAGTGAACCGGTCTGCGTGGCAAACGGGGTGGACACTGCGTCAGGTACTTCATATGAGGAACATCCGTTTTTTGAGGCATCCAGTATCCGTAAAATAGGAAACTGGTACTATTTCGTTTATTCCAGTCTGCAGGGACACGAACTGTGTTATGGGATGTCTAAGAGTCCGGAGGGACCTTTTGCATTTAAAGGTGTCATTGTATCCAACGGCGATATAGGATATCAGGGAAACACGCTGCCGGTCAACTACACAGGAAACAATCATGGCGGATTGATAGAAATAAAGAAGGATATCAAAAATGTGTCGGGCGAAGAAATGGCCGGAAATGAGCAGGCTCGTGAGATCTATATTTTCTGGCACAGACATACACACGGAACAGCATTCAGCCGTCAGGGCTGCGCTGACCGGGTTCAGATTTTGGAGGATGGAACAATTCCGCAGGTTGAAATCACGAGCTGCGGCCTGAACGGTCAGGCACTTCCGTCTAAAGCATCCTACAGGACATATATTGCATGCCATCTGACGGAGGGAGACAGGACAAAGGTAGGGCAGGTCATAATGAGCATGCCGGGACAGCCCCTGCCTCCTCTCCCGGAAGAAATGCCTTATATCACAGAAGAACCGGACCGCAATGCGGAACATGGACTATACCCTTATATACACAATATGCGGGCAGGCGCTGCGGCGGGGTTCAAGTATTTCCGGTTCGACGGTAATGAGAAGTCTATACGGCTTACACTGCGGGGCAGAGGAGTCATGGAAGTCCTGCTGGATTCTTTGGAGGGGCAAAGAATTGCCGGGGTTCCAGTCGGCGGGCCAGAAAGCAGTGAAGCATGGACAGAAGTATCGGCGAACATGGAGGGGGTCGAAGGGGAGCATGCATTGTACTTCAGGGTAAAAGAGGGGAATTTGGATTTCGCGGAATTTAGAATACAATAGCATTAAAGATTGATAAAGGAAAAGGACCAGCACTTACGGCAGGTCCTTTTCTACTTCAATCATTTAGGTGTTTTTGCTATGATTATGTGTTAAAATAAAATAAATGTGGTGAAGTGCAGGGTGGGAGAGGACGGATGGGATTATTTGATACAATACGGGAACCAGTTTTTTTAAAAGAAAGTAGTTCTGCTGAAAAACAACTGGAGGCTTTAAATACTCTAAAACAGCAGGCATCAGGTAAATTACTGCAGAAGATTGAAGATGAAATTAAAATTGTTGAGGCAGGCATTTATGGTGAAAACCAGATTATGTTTGAACTTAAGAACAGTCACATGCCAATGGTGGTTTTGCATGATCTCTATTTCGAAAAAGATGGGTTCACGGCACAGATCGATTTTTTGATCGTTACAAGGAGCAGAACATTTATTGTTGAATGTAAAAATCTGATAGGCAATATTGAGATCGACAGCGGCGGGAATTTTGTGAGAACTCTGACTTATGGGAAGTTTTACAGAAAAGAAGGGGTATATTCACCGATTACGCAAAACCAGCGGCACATGGAAGTGATTAAAAAAATCCGTATGGAAGCGAAAGGGAATATGCTGACAAAAGCACTATTTGAGAAATATTTTCCAGAGAATTACCGCTCTATTGTTGTGCTGGCAAATTCCAAGACAGTTTTAAATGCCAAATATGCCAAAAAAGAAGTTAAAAACCAGGTTATCAGGGCAGACCAGTTAATTTCATTTATCAGAAATGCCAATTCTGAAAGAGGCGCGGAAAGCTGTTCAGAAAAAGAAATGATGAAAACAGCGCAGTTTTTTCTTGAGAAAAGTACAGAGAACCCGATAGATTATGTGGCAAAATATAAAGAGGAGTTATTCGAAGAGACAGAATGTGAAGATCCGGGGAAAAGCGAAGAACCTACAGATGTGGAGCCTGTGGAAGCAGAGGAAGAACCTTGTACTGATGTTTTGTGTCCGCGATGCGGGGCGGTCATGGTAAAGCGCACTGCGGCAAAGGGGAAAAATGCAGGCAGGGAGTTTTACGGATGTTCCAGATTCCCGAAATGCAGAGGAATTGTGAATTTAGATGAAAAAGAAGGCTTCCGGTCCTAAGTAAAGGGCCGGAAGTCTTTTAATACTTTTCCCGGAACTGCCTGCGGGCCGCATTCATCAGGGATACTGCATCCTTCCCATGTTCAGGATACGTAACAGTACAGTAGCGGGGGGTAATAAATACTTTTGTCTGATCAATTCGTCTTTTCCAGTGCAGCTGTAAGACGAATTCTTCAATTATATCATCGGGATTTCGTTTGTTTGTAAAAAACGCAATTAAGAAACTATCGTCATTCACTCTTGTTACAATGGCATCTTTTGTAAGACACTCTGTAATACTCTGCTTAAACTGCATCAGGTATTTGGTGATTTCATCCTGCTCCATATCTTTTGTAAATCTGCGGAAATTCCCCAATTGTAAATTTAAAATATAGGCAGGGACGTCGGGGGTTTTGGATATATGTTTATTCAAAAAGAAAGAAAACCCTTCTATTGTCGAAAGTCCGGTGCTTAGATTCGTGTATTTGGCGGTTTCTAATTTCTTCCTTAAGCTGAAGTTATCATATAACAACAGCCCGATGCCTAAAATCACAAGGCCAAGTACGATAAAAGCAATATAAATGCAGATATTTTCAGTACGCGTGATCCAGCCGCCCTTTGGAAGAATGCTGATACTCCATGTGGCAGGCAGACTGAACTGTTGTTTGACAGCATCCGAAAAATCAACGGAACTGTCTGATGAAGCGATGACGATTTTGCTCTGCCCGAGGAAATCCACACGCCATAACTCATAATCGTAGTCTGCATCTTCAAGCTCTTTCAATCCCAATGAAGATAGGACGTAATCATCATCTACTGCCACGACAATTTCCCCGATATAAGTCGTCCCTACATAGACCGGCTGTATGAAGAGAAAAACATCTTCTTTTTCATCAAATAGTTTTGCCGGGCCCTCAATCACCGGTTCCATGACAACCTTAGCTAAAGTAATACAGTAAGAAAAATCAGCCATATCTTTCCCCAGAAAAGAACTGAACCGGTCCGCCGGATAAATATAGTCCAGCGTATCATCGTTATAATATGCGGCATAGAGAACATGCTCATTCTCATCTGTAAGTTTTTGTACGCTTTTCTTAAATAAATTTAAATCAGCAGTATTATCAAGGTCGATGGTATAGGATAATTGAGAGGCATAATTCATATTTCCGAATGTCTCCGCAAGACCTTCGCTGAATCCTATTTCTACAGTTTTTGCAGCTGTCATGCGCTCTGAAGTAATGGCCTTTTTTGTGATTCCGGCTAATTCGTACATGACACCCGATATAACGAGAAAAATCACGCATAATAACAGGATTGATTTTTTTCTATACTTCATTGTGTTCTCCAATCAGAAAAACAGAGTACATTGCTTTTCCGTGACGCTTTACGTCATAAAGTGCTTTGTCGGCATTGGAAATCAGCGTATTCAGTGTAATATCAGGTTCCCATAAGCTGGCGCCGATACTACAGTGGATAGCAAGTTTCTTGTCTTCGAATTGTATATCAAACTTCAATCTTTCAACCAGTTCCTGAAGAACGGCATTTAACTCCTCACCATTGTCAAGATCACGTAAAATGAGAATAAACTCATCTCCGCCATAACGTCCGACCAGCCCGTCATATTTCACTGCGTATTCACGAAGGGTATTGCCTGTCTTTTTCAAAGCAATATCCCCGGTTGAGTGTCCATATTTATCATTTAAAGTCTTTAAATCGTCTAAATCAATAAAACAGAGTACTAATATTTGGTTATCCTTCGTTTCTTTAAGCAGAGCTTCTGCCTGATTGAGGAAAACCGCACGTGTAGAGGCCCCTGTCAGATCATCATTTAACCCCTTGCTGGACATCCGGATCAGGTTTTCATAATCCAGAAGCTCCGCAGGATCATTATTTTGATAAATCTTCTTTTTAAGACTCTGGACAGACTGGACCATGCTCTGTATATTCTCGGACTGAAGCCGGATATGACGATTTACAAAATAATAAAGAGTGATTATTAATGCAATTAAACAAACCATGACAGAACATGTCAGAGGCAGCATGGCAAGGAACTCCGAGCCGAAGTCGATGCTGACTAAAATATCCCAGTTTGTATTTTCAACCGGGCCATATTCTGTATATATGAAATTGAAGCCGTCACGGCTCCGGAAAGCTCCTGCCTGTCTGTTGAGCATTTGTTCCTCTAACTGGTCCGCAGTAGTGTTATATAACTGGTGACTGCTGAGTATATCAAGTATAGATGTGCCATAAGCCGTATTATTTGTTGAGCACATGACCTGACCCTTTGAACTGATCAAAATGGCCTCGGCATTTGTGGTAGATGTGATCTCTTTTAAGAGTTCCTCTGTATCATTTAAAACAATTGTAGCAAACAGGCTTCCTGTCATGACACTGTCTTTGAACAGTGGGACAATGACTGTATAGTTCAATGTTTTACCATCTGCCCCTGCTACGAAACTATCAGTAACATAGGGTTGCTTTGAGGCATATACTTTCTGCATATGCTCACGGCTTGCCAGACTCGCCGGTTCTTCGCCCAGGGTATATACTACGATATCCTTATCGACATAACATATGAACATGTATCCGTAGTATTCGTTGATTTTATCTAATTTTGCAGTTTTTTCTTCCCAGGCAACATCTGGATCATAGAAGATTTCGAGCGAAGCCAGAGAATTTAATAGTTTCAGAGATTCGTCCACTTTTGCTGAAGTCTGGGCGGATACGCTCTGATACATTGTTTTAACCGTCTGTTTCATGCCTATATAAGTATATATTCCTCTTCCCAGAAGAATAAATATAACGCTGAGAATGAAGCAAATAAGAAAAATTTTGCGTACAGCTGAGAATGACAATACTTTTGGGGAGACGGCTTGTTCATTATTCTTATTTTTCATAATTGCCTCCTATTACTTCTTTATAGTTGCAGGGACTTCCGGTCCTAAGTAAAGGGCCGGAAGTCTTCTTTTTCCCCTGCGTGCACCTTCCGGTACTCCTGAGGTGACATATGGTAAGTCCCCCGGAATACCCGGGAAAAGTGGTCCGCGGAGTTATAACCGATCTGTTCGGCAATCTCGCTTATCTTCTGGTTTGTATTCGTCAGATAATCTACGGCGTCGGCCATCCGCAGTCTTTTGATCAGTTCTGTAAAGTTATGCCCCGTATTCTGCTTAATCAAAGTACAAAGGTGAGGTTCGCTGTAGTGGAACATTTCCGCCAGCGAGGACAGAGTCAGTGTCTGGTAATTATGCTGGATATACTGCAGTACGAGTGAAAAATCTGATCCCATCTGATAATTATAAAACTGAAGAGTTTTACTGTAATTTCTCAGTAGATTGGAGAATAGCAGGTTAATCCAGCTGATGCAGCAGGTATTGCTGTAAACATCATTCTTGTAGCTCTCTCCCATAGCATTGCGCACGATGGTCTTGAGCCATGTATTATTTTCAGCAAAGAACAGGAGATAATTCGCGTGGGAATCATCCTGCAGAATCGTGCGGAAAAAGTAGGAAAGCAGGTCTTTTCTGGACATTAGTGAGAAAAAGGTTGTGTCAAACGTACTTTTTCTGAGCATGATACAGAACACCGTGGAATCATCGTCAATGACCAGGTCATGTTCCGAAGAAGGTGCGATAATACACAGCTCTCCTTCGCTGAGTACCCGGTTTGTTTTCTCAAACACAAAGGTGCAGGTTCCCTGTGCCACATAGTTAATCTCAAAATAGTTATGAGTATGTGTGGATGGCCTTGTATAACGGGGATGCCGGATGATAAAAGCATCCCTTGCCGTAGGGAAGATATCTGTCTCGGCAACCTTGAAATTCAGAGTCTGGCTGGGATTCAGAGTCAGTACCATAGAATCTACAACGCGGTTAAACTCATCATCTGTCATGCTTCCAAACAATTCACTCGAAGCAGGGGATTCAGGGGACGTTTCCAGAAGGAGCCCCTTTTTATATAAATAGTCGGACATCTCCGGGAACTGCATCCTGTTTCCGGTCCGCAGATAATAGTCTTTCATATGCTTCTGAAATTCCCCGTAGGTAATGTAATATGGCATGTCTGTCCCTCCTTTCCTGATTACCAAAAGTATAACAAATGCCGGATTTATATTCAACAAAATAAGCAGGGATATTCAGGAAATTAAATAAACCGTATATATGAAAATAGTTGTGGACATTCAAGAGGGGGACACAGTAACTGAAAATAAGTCGGATAATAAAAAAAATATTACATGGAGGTTATGGGGCGGGTACATTACAATAGTAAGTAGAAAAGGAAAAGAATACAAAATGTGTATCAAAAGGAGAAAAGAGAGCATGATCAGATATAAGGAAAAACCATTTTATTTAACAGACGAACAGGTGAAATGGGTGCATGATACATATGATTCCATGAGTTTTGACGAGCGGATCGGGCAGTTATTCTGCCCCATTGTCTTTACGAAAGATGAAAATGAATTAAAGGAACTTGTGGAAACGAAACATATCGGAGGTATGCTGTACAGAGAGGGGCCGGGAGAAGAGATCAGACAGGCCCATAAAGTGCTGCAGGACACATCGAAAATCCCGCTTTTGACAGCCTCCAACCTGGAGTATGGCGGAAATGGTTCGGCAATTGAGGGAACTTATTTTGGCAGGGAAATGCTTGTGGCGGCATCGGGGGATGAAAAAAAAGCGTACCAGCTCGGCAGGGTAAGCTGCAGTGAAGGAGCGGCAGTCGGCGTAAACTGGTCCTTTGCGCCAGTTGTAGACCTTGATTTCAATTACCACAACCCGATCACGAATGTCCGTACCTTTGGCTCGGATACGGAAACTGTCATAAAGATGGGGAAAGCATATCTGGAAGCGGCAAAAGAACAGGGAGTGGCAGCTTCGGTAAAGCATTTTCCGGGGGATGGGGTCGATGAGCGTGACCAGCATCTCGTGACAAGTGTTAATTCCCTTTCCTGCGCTGAATGGGATGAGACTTATGGAAAGATATACCGCGAAATGATAGAGGCAGGCACCCTGACAATCATGGCCGCACACATTGCCATGCCTGCATATGAGGAATATTTCGACGGAAAAAAACCGGAAAAAATAATTCCGGCCACATTGTCACCAAATCTGTTGAAACGTCTGCTGCGGGAAAAACTTGGTTTTAACGGACTGATCTCCACAGATGCGACCCCGATGACAGGCTTCTGTGCTGCATGCGACAGGGAGACAGCGATTCCGCTGAGCATCGAAAATGGATGCGATGTTATTCTGTTTAACAGGAACATGGAAGAGGACTTCCGTTTCATGCACAAGGGATATGAAAAAGGAATCCTGTCAAAGGAGCGTCTCGAGGAGGCTGTAAAAAGAATACTTGCAGTAAAAGCATCGATGGGACTTATTGAAAAGCAGGAAAACAAAACCCTTGTACCCAGACCGGAAGCACTGGAGATTCTGAACTGCGGATTACACGATACATGGGCAAAAGAATGTGCAGACAAGGGTGTGACTCTAGTAAAGGATACGCAGGATCTACTTCCGATCAGTCCGCAGAAACAGAAAAGAATCCTTCTGGAGATGATGGGGGACTTTCCATCCAATGAAAGAGTCTGCTCGTCCTTCACGGAGAAGCTTGGGAAAGAAGGCTTTGAGGTTACGGTATATGAACCGGAAGGCTTCGAGGTCATGAAAGACTCAGTTACCGCTTTTAAAGAGAGGTACGATCTTGTTCTTTATATTGGTAATGTAGAGACCGCTTCCAACAAGACAGTATCCCGCCTGAACTGGCACACGATGTTCGGGCTTGGCAACAATATGCCGTGGATGGTACATGAGGTTCCGGTCATGTTTGTCAGCGTGGGAAACCCGTATCATCTTCTGGACGCGCCGATGATAAAGACGTACATCAACGGATACTGTAATTCAGAGTATGTCATCGAGTCAGTCGTTGAAAAGATACTGGGCAGAAGCAGCTTCAAAGGGGTATCACCTGTAGATGCTTTCTGCGGCAGGGAGGACTTAACATTTTAGACGTTTCTGGGATGACGGGAACATGATAAGTAAGGTGTTGTGCTCCCGGGAGTGCAAAGAAAGGAATAGAACATGAGAATCACGAATATAAGAATCAACGGAATCGACAATCCGGCCGGATTTTTCTATGAGAAGCTCATCTTTTCGTGGAATGTCCGTGATACGGTAAGTAAAAGACAGACAAATGCAGTGATCGAGGTCAGTGACAGCGGAGACTTTAAAACGATACTCTGTAAAAAGGAAGGGCCGGATTTAAAGCAGGGCGGTGAAAGGCTGGATATGAACCTGAGGCCGCGGACAACTTATTTTTACCGCATTGCGGTAGAGGGCGATGCCGGGGACCGCGCGGTCAGTGATATCTGCACTTTTGAGACAGGGAAAATGAATGAGTGCTGGGATGCCGGCTGGATCAGCACAATAAAAACGGATACTTTCCACCCCGTCATGACGAAATCCTTTTTCATTTCCAAAAAGATACGCCGTGCCAGATTATATGCGGCCGGAGTGGGCTTGTTTGAGGCATACATAAATGGGAAGAAGCTTGGAGAGGAACATTTGGCCCCCTATGTGAACAACTATGAGAAAAATATTCAGGTCATGACCTTCCCGCTCGATGGCATTCTGAGGGAAAACGGTGGGAATACGCTGGAACTGCTGCTTGGAAAGGGATGGTACATGGGGACCTTCGGGCTGGAAATGCAGAAGGAAAACTACGGGGACCGCATGGCTGCGATTGCAGAGCTGCATCTGGAATACGAAGACGGGACGCACGAATGTATCTGCACGGACAAAAGCTGGAAATATTATGGCTCTGATATCGAGGAATCCGGCATTTATTTCGGGGAGATTCTGAATCGGATGCTGTGGGAGAAAAAGGAAAATCCACACCGTCCGGTACAGGTTTTGGAGCATCCGGAGAATGAGGAAGGGACAAGAAACCTTGCTAAGTCCCATCTGACGGACCGCATCAGCCTTAAGGTCCTGGCAAAGGAAAGAATCCCGGTGCAGGAGGTCCTTCGTACTCCGGCGGGGGAGACCGTGCTGGATATGGGGCAGAACTTCGCGGGATATCTCGAATTCAGGGCAGATTTCCTAAAAGGGACGAAGGTCGTGCTTGATTTTGGGGAAATCCTGCAGGGAGGTAATTTCTACAACAAAAATTACCGTGAGGCAAAATCACAGTTTGTTTACGTTTCCAACGGATGTAAAGAGACTGTGCGGGCACATTTTACTTTCTTTGGTTTCCGCTATGTGCGTGTGACGGGATGGCCGGGAGCATGTAAGAAAGAAGATTTTACAGGCCGGGTACTCTATTCAGATCTTTGCAGAACTGGTTATATCACTACTGGAAACGAGAAAATTAACAGATTATATAAAAACACCGTATGGGGATTGAAATCCAACTTTATCGATATGCCTACGGATTGTCCACAGAGAAGCGAGCGCCTCGGATGGACCGGAGATGCACAGGTTTTTGCGCCAACCGCAAGCTACCACATGGATACACGCGCCTTCTTCCATAAATTTGTGAAGGATTTAAGAGATGAGCAGCAATATCTGGAGGGCGGGGTTCCAAACTATCTGCCGAATATCGGGCACAAAGAGGATGTAGGAAGTGTATGGGGCGATATTGCCACATTTCTTCCCGATACGCTTTACACATACTATGGAAATCTGGATGAGATGGAGTACTGCTATCCCCTGATGAAAGACTGGGTAGATTATATTGACAGAAAAGATTCCATGAGGGGAAATAGGCAGTATCTGTTCAACTTCGGATTCCATTTCGGAGACTGGCTTGCGCTGGACGGTCCCACCGAATCCAGTTTCAAGGGAAGTACAGACGATGACTATATTGCATCCGTTTACTACTACCGCTCCGCGCAGATTGTGAGAAAGATGGCTCAGAGGCTGGGGAAACAGGAGGATTCAGAACATTACCTTGCATTGGAAGAAAAAATTAAACGGGCAGTTTTACATGAATTCTTTACACCCGGCGGGCGTCTGGCCGTGGATACGCAGGCGGCTTATGTCATTGCTCTGAAGTTCGGACTGTATGTTGACAGAGACAAAACGATAGAACAATTTAAAATACGGTTGAAAAAAGACTGCAACAAGATCAAATGCGGCTTCGTTGGTGCACCTCTGTTGTGCACGGTTCTGGCTGAAGCGGGCATGTGCGAAACCGCATATGACTTCTTGTTTCAGGAAGGTTTCCCCGGCTGGCTGTACAGCGTCGACCTCGGGGCGACTACAATCTGGGAACGGTGGAATTCGGTTTTACCGGATGGAACGATCAGTGATACGGGGATGAACTCTCTGAACCACTATGCGTATGGTTCCGTCATGGAATTTGTCTACGCATATGCGGCAGGAATCCGCCCGATGGAACCCGGTTTTAGGAAGGCTGTGATCGCACCGCATCCGGACATACGTCTGGGAAGTCTGGAATGCCTCTACGATTCTGTAAACGGCCTGTATGTCAGCAAGTGGAGCATTGAGGAAAACGGAACATTTAAGGTGCATATTGAGGTCCCGTTCGGCTGTGAGGCCGAGGCCTGCCTGCCTGGATATCCCGGAGGAAAACAGCTTCTGGGAGCGGGAAGTTACGATTTTGCTTATCAGCCAGAGAAAGACCTGAGAAAGCCGTATCATAGTGGAACCACACTTTCCCGAATTGCAAGAGATAAAAAAGCGATGGAGGTACTTGGCAGATACGCGCCGGCAATCGCAGGAATGGCTGCATCCGGTGACCCGGAAATGGGGGCGAATACACTGGAAGATATTTCGAAAATGGGGTATCTGCCGTTTGAACCAGAACAGCTGAAAAAAGCCATTGAAGAGATCAGTGAACTAAAGGTGGTCGATAAATAAGAGATAAAAATTGGAAGGAGACAGCAGCATGAAACCAACACTGGAGCAGATTTTCGGGACATATATGTCATGGAAGATAGACGATACAACATGGGTGATTAACTTCATGAACGGGACAGAAAACATGTATCTATTGGAAGGGGAAGAAAAAGCCCTTCTGCTTGATACAGGATACGGGGCCGGCAATCTGAGGCCGTATGTGGAACGGCTGACAGAAAAGCCGGTCATTGTGGCAAATACCCACTATCATCCGGACCATTCAGGGGGAAACGGAGAATTTGAGGAGGTTTATGTAAGCAGGGGGGAAAGGATTGATGCTCCGTCTGTTGAAACTCCCGGTGCGGTCCCCTTTGATCTGACACTCCTTCCGTATCCAGATTATAAAAAAATATATATCGGTGAGGGAGATACAATCGAACTGGGCGGCCGGACCGTAGACGTGCTGGATGTCAGACCGGCGCACTGTAACAGCAGCCTGTTTTATCTGGACAGAGGGCACCGGATGCTGTTTAGCGGTGACGAGCTCGAGGCCGGACAGGTAATGATGTTTGATAATTCCAGAAACCCGGAAGCTCCGTATGACGTGGAAGAGAGACTGAAGAACTTTAAAGAGAACTTCCTCAGGCTGAAAGACATGTCAGATTGTTTTGATTACATACTCCCGAACCACAATGGATATCCGATTGCAAAAAGTTATCTTGATGATTATAAAGGACTTGTAGACAGTATATTTGACGGAACCGCAGCCATAGAGGATAAATTAAACCATCCATTTGTAGAAATGGACCCGGGGGCAGAGAGATTATGCAGGGTGAGATACAGAAATGCAAGTATTTTCATCGAGAAAAAGCAGGTCATGAAAGTGTACGGCGTGAAACCAACCAGTACAAGGATAAAGGAGAAGAGAAGTGAAAGCATTTATATTTGATTTAGATGGTGTGATTGTATTTACAGACAAGTTCCACTATCAGGCGTGGAAGAAGATGGCGGATGAGATGGGGATTTATTTTGATGAAACTATCAACAACCGGCTCAGGGGTGTGAGCCGTGCGGAAAGTCTGGAAATTATTCTGGAAAAGTATGAAGGAGAGCCGTTGTCCGGTGAAATAAAGGCACAGATGATGGAACAGAAGAATCGCACCTACCGCGAGCTTCTCGCAACAATGACTCCGGATGATGTGACGGAAGAAGTGAGAGAAACGCTGAAAAGACTCCGCGAAAGAGGCCATAAGCTTGCAATCGGTTCTTCGAGTAAAAATGCCGGATTTATTCTGGATAAGGTGGGGCTTACAGATGCGTTCGACGCTGTTTCAGACGGAAATAATATTACCCGTTCGAAACCGGACCCGGAGGTGTTTGTGAAGGCCGGGGAGTTTCTTGGAGTGAATCCCAAGGAGTGTATTGTTGTAGAAGATGCGTATGCCGGGATAGATGCTGCAAAGGCAGCGGGCATGGCATCGGTCGGGATTGGAGATGCATCGGGATATGAGAAAGCAGATTACAGGATAGAAACATTCGGTGAACTGTTGGATATTGGTTGATGTTCATTGGTAAAAAAGTGGTATAATCAAAGAAGTATTTCTTAAGGAGGCAAAAGTTATGTTAACTGAAAAAATTAAGCTTTATGAGGATCGCGATAATGTCACTTTAACAACCTATGTGACAGCAGAGGAAGGGGAAATGAGGCAGCAGGGAAAGCGTCCTGCTATCCTGATCTGTCCCGGCGGCGGATATTTCAGCTGTTCAGACAGGGAGGCAGAGCCGGTTGCACTGAGGTTTGTGTCTATGGGGTACCATGCATTTGTCCTGAGATATTCTACATATGATGACGGAAAAAATACATTCCCAGATCTTTCCAGGCCAGTTGTACCGAAAGAGGATACGAAACATCCGGCGCCTGTCCGTGATATTGGGAAGGCCATGCTCTATATCCGTGAACACGCAAGAAAATGGCTGGTTGACATGGAACGCGTTGCAGTGTGCGGATTTTCCGCGGGCGCCCATAATTCGGCCATGTATTCCGTTTACTGGAACAGCCCCCTGCTGACAGAGTATTTCGGGGTGGAGGCGAATATGCTGAAACCTGCCGCGATTATTCTGGGATATACGCTGAGTGACTATACTTTTATGGAAAAATTTGAAATGAATGAGATGGATACAGCATTTTTTAAGGGGTCAAACACAGCTTACCTCGGCGGGCCTGAACCTTCTGAAGAAAAATTAAGGGAAGTTAGTCCTGCACTGAATGTGACTGAACATACTCCTCCTACATTTTTATGGGCGACGTCCGCAGATGCAATGGTTCCGGTTCAGCACAGCCTGCGTATGGCACATGCCCTCGCAGACCAGAAGGTTCCGTTCGAACTGCATATCTTCGAAGAGGGGGACCACGGCTTAAGTCTTGCTACCCAGGCAACGGCAATGTCAAAAAAGATGATAAACAAAGATGCGTCAAAATGGATTGAACTGGCAGAGTGCTGGCTGGAAAAACGGTTTGCGCTTGATCTTCCGGAGAAGACGGAGTTTGAACGGATGATGGAATTACAGCAGCATTAACACTGAATTGAAGTCCTTCCAGAACTTGATTTTATGTGGGGAACACGGTATGATAGAAAAATGATTTTACCACTAACAGTTACCATATAAGTGTTTTATACAAAGGAAGTGACATAAATGTTCAAGAAATGTATGTTGTTAATATTAAAACCGCTGTCTTTTTTACCGGCGATCCTCATGATGCTGGTCATCTTTAACTTTTCAGCCCAGACAGGGGATGATTCCGGAAATTTGAGCTATACGGTGAGTCACAAGATTGTTACATTTGGGAATGAAGTTCTTCAGAAGAATATGGAGGACTGGGAGATAGATGAGAAGGCCTATGAAATCGAATATCCGGTCAGAAAGCTGGCCCATATGACAGAATACTTTATCCTTGCCGTTACGGTATCTCTTCCCTTCTATGTATATGGTCTGAGGGGCTTTGGACTCATGATCGTTGCAGGGCTTATCTGTGTAGGATTTGCCTGCGGGGATGAGTATCACCAGTCTTTTGTAGACGGCAGGGGACCTTCTGTGAAAGATGTCGGGATTGACAGTATCGGTGTCTTTTTTGGTATTATGGCCGTACGCATCTGTTGCTGGACGTTCCTTGCCCCGGGAAGAATGATGGAGCGCAGCAGGCGCAGATGGGAGCGGAAGAGGGCAAGACAGAGAGAACGGGAAAGAGAGATGCAGCGGCAGAGAAGACGCGGACGCTGATGCGGTATTGGTTAAATAGCAAATATAGATAATCCGGCCACTAAAAAAGTAGCTCCACGGGAATCTTTGTTTTAAGCAGCATGGATTTCTGTGGAGCTATCTACTTCCCGGTATTACTATGCATGGCCTCTGGCCGTGAATAGCAACACCGGCAGAAATTCTTATTTAAATTTAATAGATTATTTATTGAATTCTCATTTTGGATATGATACTCTTAGTCCATCAAAACGGCAGGCGATTCCGCCGGCTCAAAGCCGTTTGACATCTCATTTCGGCGTTTCACTATCGAAACTGTATCCGCGAATGAAAAAACCAAAACAAAGAAGAAATCAGTGCAGTACGCAAAGAAAGGAGCATTGCCTATGCAAAAAGGGCTAAAAAAGTATTTTCCACAAATCAGGACACGAAAGGAGGTGTTAGATGAGATTAACCGCAGTCCGGTATGTTCGTGGCAGTTTGCCCAGTGGAATGATGAACAGAAAAAAGAATTTCTGGATGTATGTACGGGTGTGCGGGGAGTAAAAATGACATATGATTCATTCTTTAAAGAAATTATGAATCCCGATGTTCATCCGGAACGTCTGGAAGAACTGCTTTCCTTATTACTGGGACAGAATATACATATCCGGCAGGTGCTTCCCAATGACTCGGTCCGGCTGGCCGACGAAAGTTCGCTTCTGATTACGGATATCGTGGTCGAACTGGAAGAGGGAAGTCTGGCAAATATTGAAATCCAGAAAATCGGATATGCATTCCCCGGCCAGCGCGGAGCCTGCTATTCCGCCGATTTACTGCTGAGACAATACAAAAGGGTCAAAGGACAGAGGAA
>NZ_QUGN01000031.1:0-69215 GCF_003479085.1 Clostridium sp. AF19-22AC
ATACCTTTCGAAGTTTCTGATGAGAGTATAGCATGGGATAATGGAAAGAGCAATTAGGAAATTTGACGAAATTAAATACCAGAAATTAAGACAGGGAGCGGGGAATAAAAGTGACTGCCGGATAATTTATTATAAAGCCCGCTGGTTATGGCGGGCTTTACAGGTTAGAACAGTTCTGCATCACCAAGCAGGAAGTCAATCAGATTGCAATGAAAAAATCCGTTATCGTCATAAAAGTTATGAGGTATATCCATGCGAATAACGGCTTTCTTGAAGAAATCACCTGTGAGTTTCAGGGACTGAAGCTCTGTGTTCTCCTTCAGCTCCGTGTCCATCTGATATGCAGACTGGATATAAATGCGCCGGTCGCCATCATTCACAACGAAGTCGATTTCACGCTGGATGCGCTTGTCTTTCTTTCGCTCTGTTACTACACCAACATCTACAGAATAGCCACGCTTTACAAGCTCGTTGTAAATGACGTTCTCCATAATGCGACCGGGATCGTACTGCCTGAAATTCAAACGAGCATTACGCAGCCCCAGGTCGGTGTAATAATACTTGTTCGGATAGTTGAAATAAGTCTTGCCCTTCACATCGTATCTCTTGGCGCGTTCAATCAGGAAAGAGTCCATAGTATGTGTAAGATAAGCGGAAACAAGCGTATTGTTGATCGGCTCATGACGCATGGAGGTCAAGGCATTGGCGATATTGGTTGGGTTGGTAAGAGAGCCAATCTGTGAGGCAATAAAGTCCAAAATCGCGTTGAGAATATCTTCCCTCTCAAGTTTATTACGCTCTACGATGTCTTTCACATAGAGTTCTTCATATAAGTTGGAGAGATAAGTTTTCTTTTCTTTCTCATCCGTAAGGGCGACAATGCGCGGCATACCGCCATAAAGCATATACTGTTCCAGTGCATTACGTTTTTCGCCGCCAATATGAGAATAGAACTCGTCAAAGGACAACGGATATACGTGAATTTGTGTTGCTCTGCCACGAAACTCTGTGGCAATATCTTTGGAAAGCATTTTAGAGTTACTGCCTGTTACATAGACATCCAGGTTTTTGTAGGCTTTCAGTTCGTTGAGCATATCGTAAATGGTTACCTCAATGCCGCCATTTTCTTCATCTTTGACTTTGATTGTGAACTGAACTTCATCTACAAACAAATAGAATTTTTGTTTCTTTTTGCTGTTTACGATGGAGTCTACATAGTCACAAAGAGTAATCGGGTTGCGGTACTTATAATACTTTCTCTGGTCAAGCTCCAGACGAATAATTTGTTCTTCCTTTATATCTTGGGAAAGCAGATACTCATAGAACAAGTCAAACAGAAGAACGGATTTTCCACAGCGGCGGATACCGGTAATCACCTTTATTTCGCCATTCCACA
Organism: Clostridium sp. AF19-22AC; assembly: GCF_003479085.1. Classification (NCBI taxonomy): domain Bacteria; kingdom Bacillati; phylum Bacillota; class Clostridia; order Eubacteriales; family Clostridiaceae; genus Clostridium; species Clostridium sp. AF19-22AC. The sequence continues at coordinate 1,397 of NZ_QUGN01000031.1, forward strand.
TATTGTGAATTAGGCGGTTTAGATAATAATCTCGTTTAATCATAACATCACCTCTAACTTTTGCCGCATGCGGCATAACTTTAGTATATGAAGAACTTTGAAAGATTATGCAAAAACAAGTGCATCCTCCGCGGCTTCTGCAAGCCCGATTTTCGCAAACAAACGTCTATTTTTTCTCTCCCTCCAGTTTCTGATAAGCTTTCGGCGACATTCCCTCACTATTTTTAAACACCCTGCTGAAATACAGCTGGTCATCGTATCCAACCGCTTCCGCCACATCTTTAAGGAGCATATCAGGATGCTGACGCATCAGGTTTTTGGCAGCAGTCATTCTTAGTTTCAGGATGTATTTGCTCGGGGAAATAGAAAATTCCTCTTTGAAGATATAACTGATATATTTCTCGTTGTATCCGAATATTTCTGTAAAATTTTTATATGTGACTGTACAGGTATAATTCTGATCCAGATAATCGCGGACCTTCCATGCAAGGGCCTGCGTGTGCGGCACCTTATCTGCTGCCTTGCTGTGTCCTGTACAGAGCTTGGTGAACTCTAGTTTGAGGTTCTGGCAGAGTTCTTCGTAGGAGGATGAGGACGCGAGCAGTTCGGCCGGGTCCGTGCTTATTTCATGTCCGGAATCAGATTTTCTTGCGGCTGTATTGAGTGCATACCGCAGGTCAGTCTGGATCTGAAGCTGGGTGGCATCCTTTTCTGACCAGATGCCGGTGAGCCCCTGGCAGAGCGTTTCAATGTCAGCCGGCGTCATGGCAGGTTTCAGCATTTTGAGAAGTTCCTTTGTCTCCTCCGTAACCGTCATATTTTCTATATATACGGATTCAACCGGTGCCTTTTCATTTTGGCAGAAGAAACGGCTCTGGCCAAATATAATATGCGATGCAGCGCAGAGGTAACAGCTGCGCACATGGGATGGGATATCCAGTCCTTCATATATGGGATTTGAGAGAATACAGCTGACGAATACCTCTTCCGAAAAAAGCTGTTTATGTATTCTGCGTGCAGCTTCCTCTACTTCTTTTGCAGATACCGGGGAATCGGAGTCTGTCAGTATGGCAAAAACAGTTTCGTTCAGATAGTTTCCCCTAAGAGCCATGATGCGCATCCTGCAGGATTCGGATATGCCATCCAGAAAGCTGTAGTCACTGTCCCGCGCAATCAGGCTTCCGGTTGCAAGCTCGATATACATGCCGCTGGCAACGGTGCCGTAAAATACAAAGAGAAAGTAAAGGGTACTGCCTTCCAGAGGGTTATAGTCAACTGTATGTTCCGAGTCGCGGGAAAGATTCTGTGTAAGGTAATTGCGGATATCCTTTTCTGAATTTTGCAGGAGCTTCTCTTCGAGCCTGCCGAGCAGTTCTTCCAGAGCATCCGGATCTACGGGCTTCAGCAGATAGTCGACGACCTGGAGTTTCATGGCGCGTTTGGCATATTCGAATTCTGCATAACCGGTCAGAATGACAAAATAAGTGTCCGGGCAGAATTCCCGGGCGGCTTCGATCAGGTCAAGGCCGTCCATCATAGGCATGCGGATATCCGTAATTACGATATCCGGTTTTTGCGTGCGGATTGCCTCGAGGGCGTCGATTCCGTTGTAAGCGGTTCCGATAATTTCATAATCTTTCGAGCACTGCGTAATATTGGCGGACAGGCCTCTCAAAATAGCAGGCTCGTCTTCTACAAGCATGATCTGGATCTTGTGACTCATTTTAATGGACCTCCAATTTCAACTGTCGTTTCTTTTCCTTCTGTTTCATAAATCTGGAATGTTTCTCTGCCCTGATAGTAAATATACAGGCGGAGCACTGTATTCTCGAGGCCGAATCCCATCTTTTCTTTGCTGAACTCGGTGTCGGAGGATTCTTCTACATGTTCTTTAAAGTACTGCAGACGTTCCTTTAACTGCTTTATTTTTGTTTCTGCAAACGGTGTCCCGTTGTTGGTAACCGCGGCATACCAGTTTCCGTCCTTCTGCCCGAGTCTGATATGGATACGCCATACCGGAGGGGTGTCAGCGAATCCATGCTGGAAGCAGTTCTCGATAATAGGCTGCAGGATCAGCTTGGGTACCTGGATATCCAGGACTGACTCATCAATATCCCAGGAGTAATCCAGCATGTGTTCGTATCGGATTTTCATAATAAACAGATAACTTTTGACGTTTTCGAGTTCATTTTTCAGGAAAACATTTTTGTGTGTATAACTGATGGAATAGCGCAGTAAATTAGAAAGTTCGGTGCACATTTTAGGTACGGTGCGGCTGCCGGTCTCCATGCCGCAGGCTCCGATTACGGACAGGGTATTGTAAAGGAAATGGGGATTGAGCTGGGCTTCCATCGCCTCAAAATGTGCCTGCAGCGCCCGCTTCCGCGTGTTGATCAACTGGCTGTTCTGCAGTCTGAGTTTATTTAGTGTTTCTTCAATGGCCACGGTAAGGATTGTCACTTCGTCATTTCCGGATGACTTGGGAAGCTGAATATCCTGATCCATTTCCAGTGCAGAAAGATCGTCTTTCAGTGCACGCAGCGGCCGTGTCAGGTTGCGTGTCATGATATATAAAAACAAAAGGAGCAGGCAAAGGGCCATAAAATATGAGATAAATATGATGAATGCAAACTGTCTGATATTAGATAAAAGGGGGTCAATGTCACACTCAATAGCGAGTATCCAGCCTGTCAGCGGGGAGCGGACGAAACACAGCAGGGTGGTGTCATCCAGGTAATACATTCCCTTATCGCTGGAAGTGATTTTCTGCATCAGGCCCGGTACGGAGGTGTAATAATCCGAGGAGGAATCATACTGGTAATAGGTATAAGTATTTTCACCGATAATAGAAAATTGGCGGATATCCGTAATTGCGGCATTTTCCACCAGCTTATCTAAGTCGGAAACACTTTTCTGATACTCCAGAATCCCATATGTATGGAAGGTATCCCGGATTGGACGGACTACGGAATACACATAATCCTGTGTAGACCAGGCATCTATGTGGGGCGGGTAATACAGCTGGTATTGAGAAGTGGTAAGACCCTCTTTTACCTGGGGGAGCGCAGAAATACTTTCCTTTGACAGAATGTTTGTCCGGTAGCTGGAATTACTGATGCGTAAGGCGTCATAATACTGGCTTACATATACGAAAGTTGAATACTTGTCCCGGGTTGTCAGGTAAGAGACGAGGATGGAGTGTGCCGTATCGGTCTCAAAGGCATGCTGGGAAAAATAATTTAGCGGGGATTCCGGTATGGAGAATGCAAGGTCCTTAAAATCAGACGAAGCATGAGCAGCTTTGAGCATCTGGTCCATTCCCATGAGGTCGTCATCCAGTTGGTTCTGTATGGAAATCAGGGAATCCATGCTGGAAGTCTCCACATTTTCTTTGAGCAGGGATGTATTGTAGTTCACAAAAATATATGCGCTGGAGAACAGTATAAGCAAAATGATGAGTGAAAAGCTGATAAATATTTTTTTCTGAAAATCTAATTTTTTAAACATATTCTGAAAGCTCCTGTCCGGGAAATTCAAAAGGTTTCCTGCTCCTTGATGCCTGTGGATTTCGCCGCATTTCGTGCTCCCGAAATCCTGACATCTTTTAATTATATTATAGTACATTTTGCGTACAAAGTGTGCAGAAAAGAATAATGCACTCATAAAATGTGCATGATATTACAAAGAAAAATAAAGCACACAAAAGCACACACCTAATATGTGTGTTGAAAGAATGGTGAAATTGCTAAAAATACGACGGTGAATTTTGGTAAATATGTAGAAAAGCAGGAAAAACAACAAAAGTGCTTGCACGCATAGTGCGTGCGTGATATTATAAAAGCACAAAGAAAAGAAAATAAAGCACGCATTGAGACGGAGCATATGCATTACAGACACACGGCAAGCTGCACGGAAACATTTAGCAAAGAGGACAACGAATATCCGCTTTGACGATTCAAGAAAATTATGATGAGGTGAAAGTTATGAAGTATGTAACATTTGATGAAACAAGACCGTTAGACCTGATTCTTCTGGGAAGAGTTGCAATTGATTTTAACCCTGCATATAACGAACAGGTGAAAGAAGAATTCAAACCGCTGAAGGATGTACATATGTTTGAAAAGTACGTGGGCGGTTCTCCTGCGAATATTGCTGTGGGTGTTACAAGACACGGTATGAAAGCCGGATTTATCGGAAAAGTTTCTGACGACCAGTTCGGCGATTTTGTTACAGAGTATTTTGACAAAGCGGGGATCGATACCTCACATATTACAAGATGTGTAAACGGCGAAAAGCTTGGGCTTACATTTACCGAAATGCTTTCACCAAAGGAAAGCAGCATTCTGATGTACCGCAACTGCATAGCAGACCTTCAGCTTTCTGTAGATGATATCGACGAAGATTACATAAAGAGTGCAAAGGCCATCCTGATCTCAGGAACGGCACTGGCAGAAAGCCCGTCCAGAGAAGCAGCGATTAAAGCGGTAATGCTGGCTAAGAAAAATGATACAAAGATTATCTTTGATATTGATTACAGGGAATATAACTGGAAAAATGCTGACGAGATTTCAATCTACTATTCCATCGTAGCAAAAGAGTCTGACATCATCATGGGATCAAGAGAAGAATTCGACCTGACAGAAGCACTGATCCAGCCGGGACGCAGTGACGAGGAATCCGCTGCAGCATGGCAGTCATACAATGCAAAGATCGTAGTAATCAAGCATGGAATGAAGGGCTCCACCGCATATACCTGTGACGGAGAAAAGTACAGCATCAAGCCATTCCCTGTAGAAGCAAGGAAAGGTTTTGGCGGCGGCGACGGATACGGCTCAGGCTTCTTATATGGATTGTACCAGGGCTGGGAAGTCATCGACTGTCTGGAATTCGGATCAGCAGAAGCATCCATGATGGTACGCAGTAACAACTGTTCCGATTCCCTTCCGGGACCGGATGCAGTACACGCATTCATCAAAGAAGAAAAAGAAAAATTCGGCGAAATGATCGCACGTGTGTAGATAGAATTTTGAGAATATTCAGAAAACGGAGCGCAAAAGGGTCTGACCCCTTTGAAAATGAAAGGAGATTAGGATAATGGCAAGTACAACAAGAATGACAGTTGCACAGGCACTGGTGAAGTTTTTAGATAATCAGTATGTAGAGTTTGACGGAGTGGAGACGAAGTTTGTAGAGGGATTCTTTACGATATTCGGACATGGTATTGCGGTAGGTCTTGGGGAGGCGCTGGATACGAATCCGGGACAGCTGAATGTATACCAGGGGAGAAATGAGCAGGGGATGTGCCATGTGGCTACAGCATTTGCGAAGCAGAATAACAGGAGAAGAATTATTCCCTGTGCTTCGTCTGTAGGACCTGGAGCTGCAAATATGGTAACGGCCTGTGCTACGGCGACAGTAAATAATATCCCGTTGCTTGTGTTCCCGGCGGATACGTTTGCATCACGCCAGCCGGACCCTGTGCTTCAGCAGTTAGAGCAGAGTTCAAGCCTTGCAGTTACAACGAATGATGCATTTAAGCCGGTCTGCAAGTACTGGGACAGAATTGTTCGTCCGGAACAGCTCATGTCAGCAATGATTAATGCAATGCGTGTCCTGACGGACCCGGCAGAGACAGGGGCAGTGTGCATTGGGCTTTGCCAGGATGTTGAGGGTGAGTCTTACGATTACCCGGATTATTTCTTTAAAAAGAGGGTGCACAGAATTACAAGACAGGCAGCGGCTGAGGAAGAGATTAATGATATCGCCGAGATTATCGCAGAAGCGAAGAAGCCTTTGATCGTTGTAGGCGGCGGTGTGAAATACTCAGAGGCAGGCGAGACGGTTGAGAAATTCTGTGAAGAATTTAAGATTCCGTTTGGCGAGAGTCAGGCCGGAAAGAGTGCCTGCAGGTCAAGCCACCCATACTGCCTTGGCGGTATCGGGGTGACAGGGACTCTGGCGGCAAATGATATTGCAGAGGACGCAGATGTTGTCATTGCAATCGGAAGCAGGATGTCTGACTTTACGACAGGCTCAAAGAGACAGTATAAGAATGAAGATGTCAAATTTGTTACGATTAATAATTCCAGATTCCATGCATATAAGATGGATGCCGTAAAAGCAGTAGGCGATGCAAAAGCAACTGTAGAAGCGCTTGCAGAAAAGCTGCGTGCAAAAGGCTACCAGTCATCTTATAACGGAGAAATCGAAGTAGAAAAAGCAAAATGGGATGCGGAGATGGAGCGTCTTGCAAATTACAGATATCAGGAAGAAAATTTCGAACCAATGATTCAGGCAAGAGACCCACGTACGATTCCTGAATTTGTAAAACTGACAGACGGACGCATCACACAGACAGCGGCATTGTGTGCGATCCGCAGAGTGATCGATGAGGATGCGACGATCATCACAGCAGGCGGAAGTCTTCCTAGCTGTATGCAGAGAATCTGGACCACTGACAAGAGAGGCGGATATCATGCAGAGTACGGATATTCCTGCATGGGTTATGAAGTGGCGGCAGCGCTCGGTGTAAAAATCGCTGAGCCTGATAATGAAGTATATACGGTAGTAGGAGATTCTTCTTTCCAGATGCTGCACAGTGAGATTATGACAGCAATGCAGCAGAGAAAGAAAATCAATATTCTTGTATTTGACAACTGTGGATTCGGATGTATTAATAATCTGGAAATGAACCACGGTATCGGAAGCATTGCAACAGAGTTCCGCTATCAGGAAGGCAATAAGCCAACCGGTGACCTGATTCCTGTAGACTACGCTAAGATTGCAGAAGGATATGGACTGAAATCTTATACGGTCAGGACCATCGAAGAGCTGGAAGCAGCTCTGAGAGATGCGAAGAACCAGGATAATGCAGTGCTGATCGACCTGAAGGTAATTCCGAAGACGATGACAGACGGATACAATTCATGGTGGAATGTAGGAATTGCTACTACATCTGAAAAGGAAAGTGTCAGAGAAGCATGCGAGGGTGTAATGGAAGGCAGACGAGAAGCAAGAGCGTACTAGTGCTCCATCCGGCAAGTAATTATACTCCTGCCGTGCCTGCTTCGCGCCATTGCGTCGTTAAAATTCCTAGACGATGGCACCCCATCGCCGTCGGAATTTTGCCTAGCACTGGCACGAACCATGCACAGCAAAAGTATAATTACTCACTGGACGGAACACTAGAATATATTGCAATGCTAAAAGGAGGCAGTATTGTCATGGAAGAAAAAGTATTTGGTTATCCGGAATATAATGAGTCCGGTGAAAAGATTTTAACAACCTATGAAAATGAATACAGGGCAATGTTGATGGATATCCGTGTATATCGTATGAAAGCAGGAGAAACACGCAGTTTTGTGAAGGCGGCAGAAGAGATGGCCGTGCTTCTTCTAAAGGGGTCTTTGGTATACCGCTGGGAAGGACACGAAGCGCGTGCAGGGAGAAAAAATGTCTTTACAGAAGGCCCCTGGTGCCTGCATGTAAGCAGGGGAACAGAAGTCAGTGTTCAGTCTGATATGGACGATACAGAAATTCTTGTACAGTGTACAAAGAATGAAAATACATTTGCGGCAAAATTATATGAGCCAAAGGATGCACCGTGGGCATATGCAGGATCAAGCAAGGGAAAATTCGGCAACGTGGCAAACAGGCGTGTCAATACGATTTTTGACCATGATATCCAGCCTGCATCCAACATGGTGCTCGGCGAAGTGCTCAATGATGTAGGAAACTGGTCGGGCTACCTGCCCCACAGACATCCGCAGCCGGAGACCTATTACTTCCTGTTCGACAGACCGGAAGGTTTCGGGGCAAGCTTCGTAGGAGACAGGGTGTTTAAGAGCACAGACGGAAGCTTTTCCGCAATCCTGGGAGGAGAACTGCATCCGCAGGCAGTCGCACCGGGATATCAGATGTACACATGCTGGATGATCCGCCACCTCGAAGGCAATCCGTGGCTGCAGACGGACAGATGTGAAGATGAAAGATATACATGGCTGCATGATGCAGAATTTTAGATAACTGTTCGGAATACTGATTTGAACAGATATCATTAAAAAATAATTCGTACAGGAGGATATAAAAGATGGCAAGAGAATTTATCGTTCCCGGACAGATCGTTACGGGAGAAGGCGCATTAACGCTGGCAGAAAGCCAGTTAAAAGGATTAGGAACAAAAGCTCTGCTTGTGACAGACCAGGTTATGATCCAGCTCGGCAATGCGGCAAAAGTAGAAGAAGCCCTGAAGAATCAGGGGATTGATTATGCAATTTACGCTGATATTGCAGGAGAGCCTACAGACACAATGATCGAAAATGGTTTGAAAGTATATCAGGAAGAAGGCTGTGATTTCCTTGTAGCGTTAGGCGGGGGAAGCCCGATTGATTCCATGAAGGCGATTGCTGCACTTGCTGCAAACGGCGGAAATATTTCTGATTACATGGGAAAAGTTATCGACGGAAATATCCCCGGCATGGCAGCGATCCCGACAACGGCGGGAACCGGCTCAGAGGCAACACAGTTTACGATCATCACAGATACAAAAAATGATATCAAAATGCTGCTCAAGGGAAAAGTACTGATGCCTGCACTGGCAATCATCGACCCGCAGTTTACAATGACAGCACCGCCCAAAATTACGGCTGCTACAGGTCTGGATGCACTGACACACGCGATTGAAGCATATACTTCAAGAAAAGCACAGTCTTTGTCAGACAGCTTTGCATTATCAGCAGTAAAGAAGATTTTCAAATTCCTTCCAATCGCATTCAGCGAAGGAAGCAACGTGGAAGCAAGAGAGCAGATGGCTGTTGCAGCTTTAGAAGCAGGAATCGCATTTAACAACGCATCTGTAACTGTCGTTCATGGCATGAGCCGCCCGATCGGTGCGCTGTTCCATGTACCTCACGGCATCTCTAATGCAATGCTTTTGAAGGAATGCCTGACATTCGCACTGGACGGGGCAGAGGCTAAGTTTGCTGACCTTGGCAGGGCAATCAACGTTGCAGGTGAGACCTGTTCAGATACACTGGCAAGTCAGAAATTCTTAAGCGCTGTAGAAAATATCTGCAGAGAACTGGAGATCCCTTCATTAGAGGGTTACGGAATTGAAAAAGAAAAGTTCTTCAGCGTAATCGATAAAATGGCGAAAGATGCTATGGACAGCGGAAGTCCGCAGAACACACAGAAAGACATTACCGAGGAAGACGTAAAACAGATTTACAGAAACCTCTGGGACTAAGACAAACTTTAGATACAACATTTTCTTCATAAACTTCTCAAAAAGGAAAAGGCTGGTGGACACTTGACATGTGATATGCTCAATGTGTCCGTCGGCCTTTTTCGTTATCTTTTTCTGGGAAAGTATGGAATTAAAGCAGGAAATCACTGCATTCACGCAACATATATTGTATTACCTGAAAGTGGGGGGTACTATACAATTAACTTGAGCTCCGTTTCGAAACAACTTGTTTGTATTTTTAAAAGAGTTCAGAGAAACTGAAATGGGAAAGTGAGGGAGAACTATGGAGACGCAGAGGAAACGAGATACAAGGGAGCTGATGATTTATGTTTTTATCACGTATGGTCTTACATATCTGGTTGGTTTTATATTCCTTTTTGATAGAGCGAAGGACACAAACATGCAGATTTACCTGTCAACGATGTTCCCTGCGATGGGGGCGGCTATAGCTATGCATGACAGGGGCGGGAATAAGAAGAATACAAGATATTTGAATGATATTATATTCGTATATTTTGGTATAAACGTACTCGTGTTTATCTTGATGATGGCAGGCTTCTTTAAAAATGTGGGGGCAGATAATATTATGCTTGTGCCGACAATACTTGCCAGTATGGGTGTCTTTTTCTATACATGGATATCATGCCCCAGATTGAGCCCGTCCCGGAATTTTAAAATGGCATCGCTGCCGGTCGCTCTGGCGCTGCTGTTGGAGCTGGTTAAAAATATCGCAGTATCCTGGGAAAATTTTAGTTTTATAGCAACATTTTTTGCAATAGTATCGATATTTCCGGCCATCTTTTTGAGCAGTATCGCTTACCTCGGAGAAGAGTACGGATGGCGGGGGTTTTTGCAGGAAAAGCTCCAGACAAGATTTGGACTTTGCAAAGGTGTGATCATTCTGGGTGTCCTGTGGGAATTGTGGCATATTCCATTTTATCCCGGATGGTTTGGAACTTATACACCATCACAGCTTGCTGCCGTTGTCCTTGTTCGAATAACTTCAGTAGTGAGTATGGCAATTTTCATTGGCTGGGCTTACTTGAGGACGAATAATATATGGGTATGCATTATTATCCATATGATTCACAACAGTATGGCCGGAGTTTCCAGAGGGAAAATGAACCCGCGTACGGTGATCCTGATGGTTCTGTTTGGCCTTCTGCCTGCACTGGCGATTTTTACAAAAGAATTCAAAAAGAAACCTGAACTTCCCGGTGGTTATAAAAACACGGCCTGCGGCGAATAGCCGTTTCCGGCCGAATTGTTTTTACTGTCCAGATTCCGTACATATTTTGAAACAACCTCTCATATATATAGAAAAGCACAGTTGAAGGGGGAAAGTGTATGGAAGAACGACAAATGCCCAAAGCGCATAAACTGGTTGTGAATAATAGAAAGACAAGTATGGTCACCGGAGTCCTGGATGTTCTTTCTTTCGATTTAAATGAGATCCTGTTGGAAACGGAGCAGGGAATGCTGATGGTGAAAGGGACGGATCTGCATGTAAACCGGCTCAGTGTGGAAAAGGGTGAGGTGGACTTGTCGGGAAATATAGACAGTATTGCCTATTCCAATGTCAACCAGGCGGCGAGGTCGAATGAAAACTTCTTTGCAAAATTATTTAAGTAGGCACGCCTATGATGCTGGGAATCGGAAAAGAGGCAATTATTTTTCTTTATGCCGGACTGTCCGGGATTGTGGTGTTATTCAGCTATCAGATACTCCGGCTCTTCAGAAGGCTGATCAGACACCATATTGTTGTGGTCAATTTGGAAGATCTCATCTATTGGCTGGGGGTAAGTGTATATCTGTTCCGGCAGATGTATATGACGACATATGGTAGTATACGATGGTTCTTTGTACTAGGTGTAGTGTGCGGGATAATTGCTGCGAATTTTGTCATTTCTTTGGCGAAAAAAATGTATGAAAAAATGAAGAAAAGCCTTGAAAGAAAAGGTAAAAACCGATAGAATAAATTCATATAGCAGAAAGGGGACCTGCTGTATCATTCCGGAACGATAACGGGACTGGAATGTGGATTGCAATGATGATGAATTGGGTGAGTATGAATGACGAATAGGAAAAGAACGGCGGCAGGCCGGCGCAGAAGCCGGAGACGTAGTTCTGCTTTTGGCTACCATCGCAGGAGCGTTGCAGTGATTACTTTTGTGTTAGTCCTGCTGATATGTGTGCTGACGGTGAATGCAGTGACACTGCAGGCGAAGAACAAGGACTACAAGCAGCAGGAGGCGGAACTGAAGGCTCAGATCAGCGAGCAGAAGGAGCGCGCAAAGGAAGTAAAAGAATACGAAGAATATGTCAAGACTGACGAATACATAAAAGAAGTTGCCGAGGAGAAGCTGGGACTTGTAGACCCTGACGAGATCATTTTTAAGGCGGCAAAATAGAGAATATTACGAAAGATAAGCTCCGGGAGAAATTCCCGGAGCTTTTGTTGTTCTATAGAAAGTTCTTTTTTATATCATTCGCCAGGAAATGACAGGTATTGCACGCTGAATGCTGTATGGTTGCTATAAAGGAATATACAAAGAATAGGAGGGGTAAACATGGACGATGGACAAGTTCTGCACGCCAGTCCTTATGTGGCCCAGATTGAGAAGTTTGCTGACTCGTTAAAGCAGTTATCACATACATTTTTAGCACTCGAAGAAAAGAAGAAATCCTTCAGCAATGAAGAGATCGAGGAAATGTTTGAAAGGGTAAAAGGCAAGGTATGCACAAATTGTGAGAAATGCCCGTGGTGCTGGGGGGAGAATTTTGTACATACATATCAGATGGGGTACGAGATTTTGTCCGCGGTGGATAACTATGGAAATGAGCTCAATACGGAGACGAAGAGGAAACTGCAGCAGCGGTGTATCATGGCACCGAGGTTTTTGCGTGAGATGCTGGAGGCGTTTCATGATGCGAGGCAGAATATGATGTGGATCAACAGGATTGCACAGAGCCGGGAAGGGTGCGCCGTGCAGATGGATACATTTGCCGATATGATCCGCAGCACTGCCAAGGAACTGGAAGACAGTATGTTTACGGATGAGCGGCTGGAAAAAAAGATCAGCGCTCACTTGAAGCGAAGAGGAATCCGGATTCTGTATACGAATTTTTTTATGAACAGGGAAGGAAAATATGAAGTCCACATTACAGCAAGGGCGATGCAGAATGAGTGCGTGACAACAAAAGAACTGGTGCGCGGTGTTTCGGAAATCATGGGGCGCAGATTTGTACTGGACGGGGCGCACTGCCAGATGCTTGGGAAAGAGTATACGACGGTAGTGTGCATGGAAGGCCCTTCATATTATACGCTGCAGGGGGTTGCCAGAATCGGGAAGGGATGCAGCCAGATATCCGGGGATAACTTCATGATGCTGGAACTTCCGGGCGGCAGGCAGGGCGTTGCACTGTCCGACGGGATGGGGTCGGGCGAGAAGGCATGCAAAGAGAGCACGCTCGTTATAGAATTGCTGGAAGAACTGCTGGAGGCCGGATTCCCGGAGAAGACTGCGATTCAGATGATTAATACGACACTTGTCATGGGGAGGGAAGAGATACATTTCTCCACCATTGACATGAGCGTATTCGACCTGTACTCAGGAATATGCGAGATCATCAAGGCAGGAGCCTCCTCTACATTTATAAAAAAGAAGGACAAGGTAGAACACTTAAGTTCAACAAGTCTTCCGATCGGGGTCCTGCACACGATAGAAATAGACTCCGTAAAACGCCAGCTTGAGGACGGGGACTTTGTAATCATGGTAACCGACGGCATCATGGATGCACTTCCGGTAGGGGAACAGGATATCGTCCTTGAGACAATAATACAGGGGACGGTAATGAATAATCCGAAAGAAATGGCGCATCACATCCTCGAACAGGTACTGAACTGGAACGATACACCACCATTAGATGATATGACCGTGCTGGTAGTCGGGATCTGGGAATGTTGAATTTTAAGAATATTCTGAAAACGGACCGCAAAGGGGTCAGACCCCTTTACGGCTTTTGTTGCATTAAAAATCTTGTATAAACTGGTTGATATAGTGAATGGCTGCCCCGACGGCGGATGCTTCGGTGCGGTAATGGCAGACCCGGATGAAGGAGCCGTCCTGTTCAAACGGGTTGAGGTCCACGGCCTTTTTCCTGAAGGTGTCGATATATTCGGCCATGTAGGCCCCTACGTAACCGCCAAGGACGATGTTACAGTCGTAGCACATTCTGAGGTTATTGACGGCGATGGCGAGATGGTCCATGTACTGATTGAATACGTTCTGCAGTCCTTTGTTCGTTTCCAGTTCTGTAAAGAATCTTTTTAAGTCCCCACCCGTGAAATCGGACAGTACGTTGGAAGAACAGTATGCGTCGAGGCATCCGTATCTTCCGCAGTAACAGCGCTTTCCGTGGGGGACGATTGTCATGTGCCCGAATTCGCATCCGCGCCAGTTGTCTCCAGTGTAGATATTCTGGTTGTTCATGTTGGCGCCGCCGACACTGCTGCTCAGTGAAAGGTAGACCATCGGCTGTGTGTAGTGGGCACGCCAGCTTTCGGCAAGACCGGCGGAGTTGGAATCGTTGAACATTAGGATCGGGACATCAATATAGGATGCGAGTTTTTCGTAAATGTTGGGCGATGCATTGATCACGGTGGCGTAAGTGACAGATTTCTGGTCAGAGCCAATGATAACGGGCATGGAAAGTCCGGCTCCGAGCAGTCTGGAGCGGTCAGGTACGTTATTTCGTATCATTTCCTCTGTCTCCCGGCTGATTGTGTTGAAATATTCGGTTGTTTCCTCGTAAGGCACCCGGATTCTTTTGCCTGCAATAATATTCAAATCTAAATCAATTAATACAATAGAAAGATGGTTTCTTGTAATATCGATTCCCATTGCACATCTTGCATCAGGAACACAGCGCAGGATCGTAGGTTTGCGTCCGCCTGTAGATTGAAAATTCCCTGCATTATATATATAGCCCAGACTGCGCAGTTTGTTCAGGTTCTGCGTAACAGTCGGAAGGCTGATTCCCAGCTGGTTCGCTATCTCTTGTCTGGAACATTCTTTATACTGGTAGATCATCCGGTAAATATCACCTAAACTTCTGGAATTCACATTGTTTTCATCCATAATATGCCCCCTTGCGTAGATAAATTGGAGTGACTGAGTCTGTACTTATGATAACCTATTTTTAAAAGTTGGTCAAGAAATTAACGAGATAAAGAAAGAAGTTTACTTTAGATATTGTGAAATAATTATCTAAACACAATATAAAACGTCTATTTTAGTGTAATATGCACAAAATAAGCTGATTAAATTAATACACTAATTACAAACTTAAGAAAAAAGATTGACAAAAGTAAAGCGCGGGATTATACTTTAGAAAACAAAGGAAAGAAGTTTTATGAAAGTGGGTGAAGTGATGGACGAAATCAAGATGCGCGTCAGCGGAGTTGAAAAATCATTCCCTGGAGTAAAGGCGCTGAGCGGGATTGATTTTGCGGTGCGCAAGGGAACTGTGCATGCACTCTGTGGGGAAAACGGAGCAGGTAAGTCAACGCTGATGAAGATTATTATGGGCCTTTATCAGGCCGATAAAGGTCAGATATTTCTGGATGAAAAGCCTGTGGAAGTGAAGAACCCAATACAGGCAAGAGAGCTGGGGATTTCTATGATTGCACAGGAACTGAATTATGTCCCGGAGCTGTCCGTAGAAGAGAATCTCTTTTTAGGACGTCTTCCAATCAGCAGGTTTGGGAAGGTTGACTGGAAAAAGGTGAGGAGCGACGCAAAGAAGTTTCTGGAAGAGGAACATCTTCCGTATTCTCCGGAACAGAAGTTAAAGACACTGACCGTTTCAGATATACAGATGCTGGAGATCATAAAGGCAATTACGAATAATGCACAGGTAATTATCATGGACGAACCCACTTCATCTATCACACAGAAAGAAGTAGAACAGCTGTTTGAAAAGATTGGGCAGCTGAAAGCGCAGGGCGTTTCTATTATATATATATCACATAAGATGGAAGAAGTATTCCGGATTGCGGATGACATCACGGTCCTCAGGGATGGGGCGGTCGTATCGACAGACCGGGCAGAGGATCTGGATCTGGATACCGTGATTGCACGCATGGTCGGACGTAAGCTGGATAATGTATATCCGAAGGAAGAAGTGTCAATCGGTGAAAAAGCGCTGGAAGTCGAACACTTTACACAGAAAGACATTTTTGAAGATATCAGTTTTTATGTAAGAAAGGGCGAGATCGTAGGGTTTGCAGGGCTTGTCGGAGCCGGGAGGACAGAGACCATGAGGTCCGTGTTCGGGCTGGACCCGCATGATTCCGGTAACGTCAGGATTGATGGAAAAGAAGTGAAGATCAAAAGTCCCAGCGACAGCATTTCCCATAAGCTCGTCATGCTTTCCGAAAGCAGGCGTGACGACGGAATCGTTCCGGTCAGGAGCGTAGCCGAAAATGCCAGTCTGGCCAGCCTGAAAAAATTTATTTACAGCGGCTATACGCACAGGTCGAAAGAACGTGATGAGGTGAAAAAGAGTTTTGCAAAGATGAATGTAAAAACTCCTTCTCTGGACACAGCTATCTCTGCCCTGTCGGGCGGAAACCAGCAGAAGGTCCTATTATCAAGATGGATGCTCTGCGACCCTGATGTCATGATACTCGATGAGCCAACCCGCGGAATAGACGTCGGAGCCAAGTTTGAGATCTATAAACTTATCACAGACATTGTAAAGGATAACAGGGCAGTTGTCATGGTTTCCTCAGAACTGCCGGAGCTGATCGGCATGTGTGACAGGATCTATATTATGTGCCAGGGAAGGATCAGTGGCTGTATATCAAGGGATGCGTTTACGCAGGAGACCATTATGAAACATGCGGCTGGGTTAGTGAATGAGGAATCGCAGGGAGGAGCTAAAAATGAAGTCTAAAACATCGCACTATATGCAAAAGTTAAGTATTTTTATTGTACTGATCGTGTTATTTATTATCTGCAGTATTATCAGTCCTTATTTTCTTCAGTACAGCAACCTGATCAATGTAACAAGACAGCTTTGTGTCGGCATTCTGATTGCCTATGGTGAAATGCTGCTGATTATCAGTGGTTTTCTGGATCTGTCAGTTGGTTCGGTACTGGCGCTGGCAGGCGTTTTCTCAGTTTCCGTATATAAATCAACCGGGTCTATGGCGATGGCACTGATTGCGGCACTTTTGACAGGCATTGTCTGTAACCTGATCAATGCCGTGTTTGTCGGACATTTTAATGTCCCTGCTTTTATCGCAACACTCGGAATGCAGCAGGCTGCCAGAGGTCTTGCTCTTTATTTTACAGGCGGCCAGAACATACTGCAGCTTGGTAAATTCGTGAAGATCGGTCAGGGAATGGTTGGACCAGTCCCGGTTCCCGTCATTATTATTATCGGTGTCACCGTTGTCGTGTGGTATCTGGTCAATAACACGAGGTACGGACGAAGCCTGTATGCGATCGGTGGAAGCAGGCCGGCGGCAGAGGCAAGCGGAATCAATGCAAAGAAGAGTATTTACATATCTTATATTTTAAATGGAATCATGGTCGGCCTCGCAGGAATGATCTTCATGGCACGTAATAACGCCGGTCTTCCGAATGGTGCAGTCGGATACGAGATGACCGGGCTTACGGCGGCTATCGTCGGAGGAACATCCTTTACAGGCGGTATCGGTACAGTAAGCGGTACTATTGCCGGTGCGTTTATCATCGGGTTCCTTGAAAATGTTATGAACCTGCTCGGAGTCAACTCTTATATCCAGCAGATCATAGAAGGAGCAATCATTGTTCTTGCAGTTGCATTTGATGTTGTAAGCAAATCAAAAAAATCACGCAAAGTGATTATAGTGAAGGAAACCACAGAAAATAAGAAATAATGCAGTTATTCAAACGGATTGTAACTGTTCAAGGAGTGAACAGACACAATAAATTCATATTTCAAGGAGGAAATATATTATGAAAGCAAAGAAAATCGGAGCATTGTTGTTGGCAGCAGTTATGACATTCTCACTTGCGGCATGTGGGGGCGGCGGAAAAGATGATTCAAAGGGAGATTCATCCTCAGCAGGATCTTCCTCAGACAAGAAACGCGTATGTTTTGTGGCGCGTGCCAGCGCAGATACATTTGCGGCATGGCTGACAACGGAAATGAAAAAAGAAGCGAAAAACTACGATAATATTGAACTCACCTGTGTCAGCGGTGAAGGCGATGATAATAAGGAAAATGGCCTGTTAGAGGACTGTGTGACAAAGGCTTACGATCTTGTTATCGTTCAGTCCAATAATAATGGAGCACAGGCACCTTATGTACAGCAGCTGGTCGATGCAGGCATTCCGGTTATCACGACAAACCCGACGACCCACCAGAGTGATCTGGACGGCAGCGATGACGATTCTGTTATGGAAGGAACAGGAACCGTGGATGCGGACCCGGTTGCACAGGCAAAAGTGAGTGCAGACAGGGCGGTAGAGGAAGTTCCTAAAGATGCAAATGTCGTTGTTTTAAACGGACCTTCAGGAAACTTCCACGCAGATAAGAGAAGAGAAGCCTGGACAGAGTATTTCTTCGACAAACGCCCTGACGTTAAGATTCTCTATGAAGATTATGCAAACTGGAACAGTGACGAGGCTCTGACATTAATGGAATCCTGGGTACAGTCAGGTACACACATCGACGCGATCATCTCCATGAACGATAACATGGCAGCAGGCGCGATTGAGGCAATCAGGGATGACAAAGAATATGTCGGCGCAGACGGAACACCGAGCTTCCTTGCATACGGCGTTGACGGTACTGCACAGGGATGCCTGCTCATCAAAGAAGGAATGCTTACATCTACAGCACTGCAGTCCGCAGCGGATCTTGCAAAGAAAAATATGGAATATGCCGATAAAGTGGTAAATGGAGAAATGAAGGTTACAGAGGTTAACGATTATGTTGATGCGCCGGAAATCAATAAGGATAACGTCCAGGAATATATCCAGATGTATATTGATAATGGTGAAATTACGGATGATGGTTCACTCAGCGAATAAATAGGAGATTATGACAATGAAAATGCAAAAAGGTGCTTTTATGAGAGGGACGGACAATATGATTTTAAAAGAAATCCCGGTCCCGGAAGTCGGCGAAAAGGAGGTGCTCGTCTCTCTTGAATACGTAGGAATCTGCGGGTCAGACGTTCATTATTTCCACAGCGGCTGCTGTGGGGCATATAAAGTAGATCTGGCCGAGGATTTTATGCTGGGACATGAGTGTGCCGGTACGGTCGTAAAAGTCGGCGCAGGCGTGGAGGACTTAAAAATTGGAGACAGGGTAGCGCTGGAGCCGGGCATCACCTGTGGAAAGTGTGAGGCATGCAAGTCCGGCCATTACAACCTCTGCCCGGATGTGGTTTTTCTGGCAACGCCTCCTGTGCAGGGATGCAATGAAGAATATATTGCGTTCCCGGCGGATATGTGTTTCAAACTTCCGGAAAATGTCTCTACGAAAGAGGGGGCCCTGATTGAACCTCTGTCGGTTGGTTTTTATGCGGCGGAGCAGGGAACTGTGAATACCGGCGATACAGTGATTATCCTTGGCGCGGGATGCATTGGACTTGTAACACTTTTAGCATGCAAGGCACATGGTGCGGGCCAGATCATTGTGGCGGACCTTGTGGAGGCGCGTCTGAATAAGGCTCTTGATCTCGGAGCGACAGCTGTCGTGAACAGTGGAAAAGAAGACATTTTTGAAAAAGTAAAGGAACTGACGGGCGGGCGCGGCTTTGATGTTGTATTCGAAACAGCAGGTTCAGCAGTAACAATCGCGCAGACACCGTTTTTGGTAAGGCGGGGCGGTACCATCACACTGGTAGGCATTTCCGCACAGGAAGAAATTTCCTATAATTTTGCCCAGATCATGGATAAAGAAGCTACGATTAAATCTGTCTTCCGTTATAAAAACATTTATCCGAAAGCCATCGCAGCCGTTTCCAGCGGGGCGATAGAGGTAAAGGATATTGTAACCCATGAATTTGATCTGGAGCATATTCAGGAGGCATACGAAGAGGCTGTGAATAACAAGACAGATCTTGTGAAGGCAGTCATTAAGGTGAAATGATAATTTTGAGAATATTCTGAAAACGGACCGCAAAAGGGTCTGACCCCTTTGCGGTCCCCTTTACGAAACCCCCTTGCAATATAGGGGGTTTTTGTTTATAGTTTATTTATGATGGAAAAAGTATGCAAGTTTATTGAAAAGTATCATATGATAGTAAATGGGGACAAGGTTATCGCAGGTATATCGGGCGGGGCGGATTCGGTATGCCTGCTTTTTGTGCTTCTGGAATTGAGGAAGTCGCTTGATATTGATATTGTTGCCGTCCATGTAAACCACGGGATCCGGGGGGATTCTGCCCGGGCGGATGAAGAGTTTACTGTTAAGCTGTGCCGCGGGCACGGGATAAAATGTGTAGTTTATCATGAAAATGTAGAATCAATTGCCAAAAAACGGAAACAATCTGTTGAGGAGGCCGGACGCAATGTCCGCAGGGAGGCTTTTGAAAAGACTTTTCGGGAAGAGCAGGGCACTAAAATTGCGATGGCGCACCACCAGAATGATAATGCTGAGACGCTCCTTATGAATCTTGCGAGAGGCGCAGGATTGAAGGGACTGGGGGGCATCCGCCCTGTCAATGGGAATGTCATCCGTCCTCTGTTGTGCCTGACCCGCGGGGAGATTGAGAACTATATGGAAAAAAATGGATATGGCTGGTGTCATGATGAGACGAATGATGAGGATGACTATACGAGGAACCGGCTCCGTCATCTTGTGATTCCGGTACTGGAACAGCAGGTAAATGCAGGTGCTGTGCAGCATATGAATGAGGCAATGGAACAGATCCGCATGGCATGGGAATATATGGAGGAACAGACAACGCGCGTCTGGAACCGCTGTGTGGCAGAGATGCCTGACAAAGTGATCCAGATCCGGAAGGAAGGGTATGCCGGACAGCCGGAAGCCATCCAGAAGATTCTGGTCAGGAAGTGTCTGATAAAAGCAGCGGGAGCGGAAAAGAATCTCTCTATCGTACACGTGGAAGCTGTCATGGACCTTATGGAAAAACAAAGTGGCAGAAGCCGCAATCTTCCTTATTCGGTGAAAGCGGTGCGCAACTATGACGGCGTGATGCTGAAGAGAGAGGCAGAAAAGTCAGATTCCGGACAGTATATTCTGAAAGTTCCCGGAATTACAGAAATTAAGGAACTGAATCTGACGATTTGCAGTAGGATTCTGGAAAAATCTAAGGATTTTTCGGTAAATCAGATACCGCAAAAGAGCTACACGAAATGGTTTGATTATGATATAATAAAAGGTAACCTGACCGTCAGAACGAGACGGCCCGGAGATTTCCTTGTGATTGATTCAGCCGGAAACCGGCAGAAACTGAAGTCCTATTTTATAAATGAAAAAATACCGGCTGATAAGCGGGACATTTGCCCGCTGGTCACAGATGAGGAACAGATATTGTGGGTATTGGGGTATCGTATAAGCAGTGCCTGTATGGTCTCGGATAAGACGAACAGAGTACTGGAGATAAAAGTAACGGAGGAAAAAAGAGATGTCAGAGAAGATTAGAGTTTTAGTATCAGAAAAAGAAGTCGATGAAAGAATTGAAGCACTGGGGAAACAGATCAGTAAGGATTATGAAGGAAAACAGGTGCATTTGATCTGTGTATTAAAAGGCGGTGCATTTTTCATGTGCGAACTGGCAAAGAGAATTACCGTACCGGTTTCTTTGGATTTCATGAGCGTATCAAGCTATGGGGATGGAACAGCCTCCAGCGGTGTTGTGCGTATCGCAAAGGATCTGGACGAATCAATAGAGGGCAAGGATGTCCTGATTGTGGAGGATATCATTGATTCCGGAAGAACATTATATTATCTGATGGATATCTTAAGGAAACGCAATCCTGAAAGCCTGCACCTGTGCACGCTTCTGGATAAGCCCGAGAGAAGGGAAAAGGACGTGACCGTGGATTACGTCGGATTTGAAATACCGGATGAGTTCGTAGTAGGCTATGGCCTTGACTATGCTCAAAAATATAGGAATCTGCCATATATCGGTGTGGTGGAAGGAGTAGAATAGGAAGGAGTACACACCATTGAACAACAAAAAGTATAGAAGCGCGGGCGGTGCGACATTTCTTACATTTATAGTAATTGTTTTCCTCGCACTCTGGCTGACGAACCGCATGCAGGTCAGAGAACAGGATATGACATACACAAGTTTTGTGCAGGAAGTAAAGGATAAGAATGTACAGGATGTCACGATCAAACAGAACAAGACAGTACCGACAGGGGTTGTGACGGTGACACTGAAGGACAGTGATACAACGAAGCAGGTCAATGTATCGGATGTAAATTCGGTTCAGGCACTTCTGGAAAAGTATAATATAGACTACCAGATGCCGAATGTGCAGGAGGATTCCTGGCTGACGACCATATTGATGCCGCTCTTATTTACATTCTTAGGAATCACGCTGATCTTTATGTTTATGAACCGTCAGGGGGGCGGTGCCAATGCAAAGGCAATGAATTTCGGCAAGAGCCGTGCGAAGATGTCGACAGATACAGATAAGAAGGTGACCTTCGCAGATGTTGCCGGTCTGAAGGAAGAAAAAGAAGCGCTTGAGGAGATCGTAGATTTTCTCAAATCGCCTAAGAAATATATCCAGGTAGGGGCGAGGATTCCGAAGGGTGTGCTGCTCGAGGGACCTCCGGGAACCGGTAAGACACTGCTTGCCAAGGCTGTTGCAGGCGAAGCAGGAGTGCCCTTCTTCAGTATTTCAGGTTCAGACTTTGTGGAGATGTTCGTCGGAGTCGGCGCATCACGTGTTCGCGATCTGTTTCAGGATGCGAAGAAGAATGCCCCGTGTATCGTGTTTATCGATGAGATCGATGCAGTTGCAAGACGCAGGGGAAGCGGTCTTGGCGGCGGCCATGATGAGAGGGAGCAGACACTGAACCAGCTGCTTGTGGAGATGGATGGTTTCGGAGTGAACGAGGGCATCATCGTTATGGCAGCCACGAACAGAAAAGATATACTCGATCCGGCTATCTTAAGGCCAGGACGTTTTGACCGGAATGTCATTGTCGGCAGGCCGGATGTTGGCGGAAGAGAAGAGATTCTAAAAGTTCACGCAAAGAATAAGCCACTGGGTGACGACGTGGACTTAAAACAGATTGCACAGACTACATCAGGCTTTACAGGGGCGGATCTTGAGAACCTCCTGAATGAAGCGGCAATTCTGTCGGCAAAAGAGGGCAGGGTATACCTTCAGCAGTCTGACATACGCCATGCATTTATAAAAGTCGGGATCGGGCCGGAGAAGAAGAGCCGCATTGTTTCTGAAAAAGACCGCCGGATTACGGCTTATCATGAGGCAGGCCATGCAATCCTGTTCCATGTACTTCCAGATGTGGGACCTGTTTACAGCGTATCTATTATACCGACAGGAGGAGCAGGCGGATATACGATGCCGCTTCCTGAGAATGATGACATGTTCAATACAAAAGGAAAGATGCTTCAGGAGATTACCGTTTCCCTCGGGGGACGTGTCGCCGAGGAAGAGATATTTGATGATATCACAACAGGGGCATCCCAGGATATCAAACAGGCTACTGCAATCGCTAAATCTATGATCACAAAGTTTGGTATGTCTGAGCGTCTTGGACTGATCAACTATGATAATGACAGTGACGAAGTATTCATCGGGCGTGATTTCGGCCATACATCAAGGGGATATGGTGAAAAAGTGGCAAGTACGATCGATGAAGAAGTAAAGAGAATTATTGATGAATGCTACCTGAAGGCAAGATCTATTTTAAAAGAATATGATTCTGTCCTTCAGAACTGTGCTGAATTACTTCTCAAAAAAGAAAAAATCACGAGGAGTGAGTTCGAAGCACTGTTCGAGGAGTATGAGAAATGGGGCAAGAGCTTCCAGTAATGGAGGCCCTTGCCCTTAAGGAGGTTTTTTATGAATAAGGACGCACTATTTAGTGATGGAACGTCCAGCTATGTGTTTCCCGCTGAGCCAAAGGAAAATGAAAGGGTAAAGATCCGGTTCCGCACAGCTAAGGATGACGTGGAAGAAGTGCGGATTTCCACGAAGATCGGCGGATATAAAATGAAAAAAGTATTATCCGGGGATGTTTTTGATTATTATGAGATAGAGTGGCAGCTGAGTGATGAGCCGTTTTCCTACTGCTTCGAGATCAGGAACGGCGATGAAGTCTGTTACTACAACCGCTGCGGAGTGGCAAGAGAGATCGTGGATTTTTACGCATTTGTCATTGTTCCGGGATTTTCAACACCCGAGTGGGCAAAAGGCGCCGTGATGTACCAGATTTTTGTAGACCGTTTTTATAACGGGGACCCGTCCAATGATGTGGAGGACTGGGAATACATTTACATCGGTGAACCATGCCAGAAGGTGAAGGACTGGAACCAGCTTCCACAGGCAATGGATATCCGCAGGTTTTACGGCGGAGACTTGCAGGGAGTGATGGAAAAACTGGATTATCTGGAAGAACTGGGAGTGGAGGTCATTTACTTTAATCCTCTGTTTGTATCTCCGTCTAATCATAAGTATGATATTCAGGATTACGATTACATTGACCCACATTACGGGAAGATCGCAGAAGACGGGGGGCTGGTGCTTCCGGAATGGGCCGCAGATAATATTGAAGCGACCAAATATCAGAAGCGTACAGGCAGCCTTGCCAATCTGGAAGCAAGTAATGAATTATTTGCCCGTCTTGTGGAGGAGATGCATAAGCGGGGGATGCGTGTGATACTGGACGGCGTATTCAACCACTGTGGTTCCTTTAATAAATGGATGGACAGAGAACGGATTTATGAGCAGCAGGAGAATTATGCGAGAGGTGCATTCGTCAGCAGCCGCAGCCCATACCGGTCTTTCTTCCATTTCTTTAACGAGAGTGATTCTGCATGGCCGTATAATTATGAATATGATGGATGGTGGGGACACGATACACTGCCGAAATTAAATTATGAAGATTCACCGGTACTTGAACAGTACATTATGAATGTCGGCAGAAAATGGGTTTCACCGCCGTACAATGTGGACGGCTGGCGTCTGGATGTTGCGGCCGATTTAGGCTACAGCAACGAATACAATCACATGTTCTGGAAACGCTTCCGCAGGGAAGTGAAAAACGCAAGACCCGATGCACTGATTCTTGCAGAGCATTACGGTGACCCGGCAGAATGGCTGCAGGGGGATGAGTGGGACAGTGTGATGAACTATGATGCCTTTATGGAACCAGTTACATGGTTTTTGACAGGGATGGAAAAACACAGTGACGAGCGCCGCACAGACCTGTGGGGAAATGCAGACAACTTTGTGAATACAATGAATCACTTTATGTCCACGATGCTGACGCCATCGCTTCAGGTTGCAATGAACGAGTTATCGAACCATGACCACTCCCGTTTCCTGACGAGGACGAACCACATCACAGGACGCGTGGAACAGCTGGGCTCCAAGGCTGCAGAAGAGGGTGTAAATCCGGCGGTCATGAGAGAAGCGGTTGTGATGCAGATGACATGGGTGGGAGCACCGACCGTTTATTATGGAGATGAAGTCGGGGTATGCGGATTTACAGACCCCGATAACCGCAGGACGTTCCCGTGGGGAAACGAAGACCGGCTGATGCTCGAATTCCACAAGGAGATTATCCGTATCCATAAGAATGAAAAACCATTGAGACAGGGCTCACTGCGTATGCTGTCGTGGGAAGATAATGTTCTAGCCTATGCGAGATTCCAGGATGGGGAGCAGATTGTCGTAGTACTTAATAACAGTAAAGACCTGAAGGAGGTCACCGTTCCTGTATGGATGGCAGAAGTCCCGCTGAAGGGGCGGATGCAGAGACTGATATATACTTATGAAGAGGGATATACGACAGAACCGGATGAATTTATTGTTGAGGGCGGGGAAGTTGTTCTTAATATGGGGCGGCATTCTGCTGTTGTAATGAAGACCAAAAAAGAAGAATGTAAATAAAGAAAAGCCCCTTCTGGCCTGATGCCAAAAGGGGCTTTTATTAAGTCATTCAATTTTTAAGACCATTTCTTTTTCTTAACTGTAAATACAACAGCTCCTCCGGCCAGTATGCAGACTAACAGCATAGGGATAACCGGGGCATGATCGCCCGTCTTTGCAGCGGTCTTTGCTGTACCGGACTTCTCTGAAACGGTAACCATAAACGGAGACAGTGAATCAACCGTAATGACAACCTTACCATCTTTTACAACGGTTTCTTTGGATTCAATCTCACCGTTATCCAGCATATGATATACAATGGCTTTTCTTCCGTTATAATCTTTTCCTACATCGAAAGTGATCGTAAACGGCCCTTTCGCCTCACCGGATATGGTCAGATCATATGCCCCCAGTATCTTCATGCCGCTTGCGACTTTTGCTTTCAACTTCTTATAAGTATCATCCGAAGCCGGAATCTTCTTGACATTTAAAGCAGCATTGTCGCTGAAAATACCTTCAACTGTAATATGCGGCACATTCTTGTCACCATTACTTGTAATCGTAGAAGTTGCTTTATCGGGTGTTTTTTCTTTTAGTCCCTGAATTGCTTTTTTCAGGTTGCTAAGTGCATTATCAACTTCTTCCTGTGTGGCATCATCCTGTGCGGATACTTTCTCGGCGGCAGCTAAAGCTTTCTTCAATGCATCTGCCGTATCCTGTGTATACTTACTTTCATCAGCCAGTTTTGTCTTGGCATTTGTAATCTCATTATTCAAAGCAGTTTTATCAACAGCCTTAGTCTGGATCGTGTATGGGGTAATACCTCTGGCAATCGGGAGTGTATGTGTCTGCCCGTCTAAGGTGACTTTTTTCGTCTTCTTTCCTTCATCCGGTACCAGATCTGCCTTGGCGAAATAGCTGCCCGCTTTGGAAGGCGCGCCTGTCAGTTCTTCTCCTAAATTACCATCCTTATTTTCAAAATAGGTCATATTGTAGGAAACATCTTTTACCTCAATTCCATTTATATATGTATGGAAATATGGTGCAAGGTCAATCGGGCTGCCATTCTCAATAAAGGTTTCGTTATAGGCACGACTCATGACCGGTGCGTAGGAATATCCGGACCAGAAATAATAAACTTTCTTTAACATCTGTGTTCTTGCAGCATCTTTTGAAGCGTCGTCCTTCATCCAGTCTGTTCCTTCCGGGCTGCCTGCGTAATAGTTCATGAATTCTGTCGCAGCATATTTCATGCCCTCTTCATTTGGGCCGGCATAAAGTGTGACACGTTTGTTATCGACTCTCGCACCGCCTTTGACCGAATCGTCGTTGACGATTACGATTGCGCCTTTATAATAGGAGGTAATCTGGTTATTCCCGAGATACATTGCTGCACCCGTGCTTAAGTCTGTAGGCTGGATCTTTCCATTTGCATTCACGGAAAGCCCGAAGTAGGTATCCTTTGTGGCTCCTGGTTTGGATATGCCGGAGTCATTGGATATTACCTCTACAGTGTGATAATTAAAGTAAAGATTTGCTTCTTTATAAGGCTCTGTATTCCTGAAGTAATCATAATACTTTTTCGCAATGGCTTCGAATTTATCCTGTTCTGCTGCTGTAAAGCCTTCACCGACAAACACGATATTCTGGTTATTATAATAGGACTGTGCCCCCAGATAGTTTCCTGTGTTGTTGTCTGCCAGGGCCGTTGTCTTAAACTTGATTGTATACTCTACCGAAGCCTGTCCTATTATTTCATTTGATGATTTATCGTAAGCCGTTACCGCTGCCGTGTAGGTTCCGGGAGTAATCGGTGCAGTGTCGCTGTCATATGTATTCGTCTGTTCCGGTGTTGTTGAATAAGGAATCTGACCGGTATAATGTATTTTGGTCAGGTACTCCTTGGCGTAATCTACGGTACATTTGATATCAACCGGTTTTCCGTCATAGACTTTCGAATCGGCCTGTAGGGAAATGATATCCGGATAATCCAGTGTATATGAGGTGGTAAGCTCACAACTGTCATATGTATTATTTCCGGCAAAGGAGGCCTTCACCTGATAGGAACCTCTTTTGGTCGGGGTATCGGAAGTTGAATTATTTCCATCCGCATCGTAAAATGTCAAAGTCAGATCATTCGCTACGTCCGGATCACTTCCTATGGTTTCTGCACTGCCTTTCCGCAGGATGAAGTATTGCTTCATATCAAGGGGATCTTCTGATTCCCGCAGTACTTCGGCATATGTCTGGAACTGCATGTGTGTCACGTTGGAGTTCTTGCAGAATGCGCGTCTTAAGGAGTCCTTGCACACTTCACAGAATTCGTACCGTTTACCAAGAAAACGCATTTTGCAGTTCTCGTGAGGTCTGTACCAGCCGTCTCCGCCATTGTCATACTCATACACGCCCACGCCGTTCTTACCGATATATTTTGCCCATTTTACTTTGGCGGGGTCTGACTCTGCTGTCATGTTGTCGAATTCTCCTGCATAGCTGTCTCCGGCATAATACTCGTCTGAAAGACCTGCGATGGTGTGGCCAAGCTCATGCAGCATCATCTCCAGTGATTCGTTATTCAGGGAAGCCACACAGACAGAACCGCCGCTTCCGCCGTATGTTGTTGCGTTTACAATGATAACGTTGAAGTCGGCTGCCGGCAGATATTTGTTTTTTAAAGTATTAGCCTTTTCCCTGCCTTCGTTTCCGATACTGAGCAGTCTCTGCATCCCACTGGTATAATAGCTGCTGCTGAAATAAGTATCCCTTTTATCAGCCTGTGCCTCCTCATAAGTCAGTGCAGAGTCCCCTTTTGCACCGGATTCATTGGAAACAACGCTCAGTGCGTAGATCTTGACGGTATCCTGGAATTCGTCATAAGGTGATGTGGCCATCACATACTCAGAAGTATTTTTGGATTCCGTAAAGAACTTCTCCTGTTCGTCAGCCTTGAAACCATCTCCCATTATGAGAAGAATAAAGGCATCCTCATCGGCGAGTGCAGAATCTCCGTATACCAGCCTCAATTCATGCTGTTCATTCTGCGCAGATACAGCAGCAGGGGCTGCATTTCTCTGGGCTGCTGCGGGCTGTTCTTCCTGATTCTGAACCTCATCAGAAGAAGGCTGTTCTTCCTGGCCTTCAATGTCATTAGAAGGCAGGTTTTCCGGAATTTCGGCATCATCTGTAGAAGAAGTATCCGCATCCGGCGTTGGAGTCTGGGTTTCTTCCTGTACAGGTGCCTGTGTGCTGTTTTCCGTTCCGTCAGCTTCCTCTGCCAGGACTGTAAACCCCGTGCTTGACAGTGCCAGAGAAGCGGCAAGGATAGTTGTAAATACGGCTCTGGCACATCTGTGTTTTAAGTTTCTTTCTCTCATTTCATTCCCTCCTTGCGTTGATAAAATCAGAATATCACTTTCGATTTAAAAATTCAATGAAAAGAAATAAAATCGGGAATTTGACGGTTAAAAAGTTGGATTTGAATATATTGTATTTACAATGAAGAAGGATTATACTAATAGCATGCCTTAATTTCGGTATGGCAGGAGTACAGAAGGGAGTATTTTTTATGAAGCAACTTTTAACCAGATGGGGAAAAACACTTGACGAGGAACATGTACTTGAGGAATATCCGAGGCCTCTGCTTGTCAGGAAAAGTTATATAAATCTGAACGGGGCCTGGGAATATGGTTTTACTAAAGAATTCAAAAGGCCCGCTCAGTTCGAGGGAAAAATCGTGGTGCCTTTTTCTCCGGAAAGCACATTGTCAGGTGTGGAAAGACAATTGAAGCCGGATGAATATCTGTGGTACCGGAAGACTTTTTTAGTTTCTTTTGATATGTTTCAAAAAGAAAAGCTGAGGAGGCTGCTTCACTTCGGGGCTGTGGACCAATCCTGTGTCGTTTATATCAATGGCAGGGAGGCCGTCCGGCATACAGGAGGATACCTTCCTTTTGAGACGGATATTACAGATTATCTCACGGAGGGGGAAAATGAGATACTGGTTTCGGTTAAGGATTTGAGTGACACATCCTACCATTCCAGAGGCAAACAGAAACTGAAACGCGGCGGAATGTTCTATACGGCTCAGAGCGGCATCTGGCAGACGGTATGGATGGAAGACGTCCCGGGGGAATACATTCAGAAAATCACGGCCCGGCCGGACTTGGATGCGGGAAAAGTACGGATTACCGTAACGTCAGAGAAAAGCTGTGCAGTGGAGATCGAGGTCAGAAAGCCGGGGATTTATGAGGAACCCTTAAGAAAACCGGAGGATGTCTTTGGAGAGGTGGAGACACTGGAAGACTGGGGGCATGGAACGGGAAGGACGAATGAGGAGATTGTGATTCATCTTCCTTATATTTACCCGTGGACCTGTGAAACCCCGTATTTATACTATTTTACGGTGAAGATGGGGGATGACACCGCAGACAGTTACTTTGCTATGAGGACATTCACAATTGAGGCTGACAAGGCCGGCCTCCCGAGAATATGTCTGAATCATAAAGTGCAGTATCAAAAAGGGGTGCTGGACCAGGGATACTGGCCGGACGGGCTTTATACAGCGCCGAGTGATGAGGCACTGATCTTCGATATACAGTCTATGAAGAACATGGGCTTTAACATGCTTAGAAAACATCTTAAAATTGAACCCCAGCGGTGGTATTATCATTGTGACAGACTTGGCATGGTTGTATGGCAGGACATGGTAAACGGAGGCAGGATGTATAAACACTGGTTTGTGACTTACGGGGCAACCGCGCTGTCATGGAGGAACCTGAAGATAAAGGACGGTTATACAAGGCTTTTATCCCGTGAGGATAAGGCAGGCCGTCTGGAATTTGTAAAAGAAATGAAGGAGACGATTGCACTATTAAAAGGACACCCGAGCATCGCGGCATGGGTAATCTTTAATGAAGGATGGGGGCAGTTCCAGACTGCAGATATGACGGATATTGCAAGGAAGGAGGATCCGGACCGGCTGATTGATCAGGCAAGCGGGTGGTTTGATCAGGAAGGGGGCGACTTCCAGAGCATCCATAATTATTTTTTCCGGTTAAGAATCAGGCCCGAGGAGCGCAGGGCAACTGTGCTCTCTGAATTCGGCGGATATTCGATGCGGTCGGAGGGTCACAGTGCATGCCTGACCCAGTACGGATATGGAATATATACAGATGTGAGCCAGTTAAACCGGGCTTACGTGAAGCTTCAGGAGGACGTGGAAAAACTGATTCCAGAAGGACTCTGTGCGAGTGTCTATACACAGCTTTCCGATGTGGAAGAGGAAGTGAACGGAATATTTACCTACGACCGGGAGGTGCTAAAGATCAGAGGGACCTGCATATGAAAAGCTATCCATTTTGCTTTCAGAATGATATAATAATTTATATCATTCAAAAGTGCTAATATTAATTGTGGTTTCTAAAATCTTGCAAAGTTTTTTGCAAAATTTTATACTCCGCCATTATCACAATCAAAAGTGGACTGTAGAAGGAGATGTGAAATGAATACAACGTATTTAAACGCAAGATGTCAGTCAATGCTGCAGTTGCTTTTAGACACGGGTTCTTATTTATCTATGCAGCAGATTGCAGCAGATTTGCAGGTCTCCCAGCGCAGCATTTATTATGACCTTTGCCGGATTAATGAATGGCTTGCAGACAATGGGATACAGGAATTGGAAGTAGTAAGGGGCAAGGGACTGCTTTTAACCGATGAGATGCGGGAGCAGATAGAGGCCTGTACGGAAACGGTGGAACAGGAGGATTCCTATATTTACTCACCTACTGAGCGTGCGCAGATTATTATTTGTGCCATTATCTATTCTGCGGCACCGGTTCATATTGATAAGCTTACCGAATATTGCAGAGTCAGCCGGAATACTATTTTTAATGATTTGCAGGTTGTAATCAACCAGCTGCAAAAAGATGATTTGACTTTGGAATACCGCTCCAAGAAGGGATATATTATTACCGGGGATGCGATTAAGATCAGGACTGTTTTTTTATTGAATTTTCAGGGCCTTGAGAACCTATTTGCCAGCCGCGGGTTAAGCTTTATCGATCAGGGTAAGATTGATGAAGCTGAAGAGACTTTGAAAAAGGTCGAGCAGGAGCTGGGCGTGGAGTATATACCGGAGAGCCGGAAAGCGCTTGCAGTGCTGATTCCAATGATGGAACGGGGAGATGGCGGCATCTACTTTGCAGATCTGAAAAAAGAAGAGATGAAAAAGCACAGAGAATATGATTTGGTGGAAAAGTATTTCCCGAATCTGTGCGAGAAGGAGAAAACGTATCTGTGCCTGCATTTACTGGGCGGGCGGGTTGCGATGGTTTCCGAGAATATCTTTGAAAGTACTTCTAATGAGCGTGCATATGAGATTGCAAAGGCACTGGTTTCCGAATTCGAGAAGGTGGCCTGTGTTACATTTGAGCGGAGGGAAGAACTGGAACGGCAGCTTTTCATCCATATTAATGCATCCCTTTACCGCTACCAGTATGGAATCCAGAGTCTGGACTCACTGAATGTCGACATTATCCGGGAATATCCGGATTTGTTTGAAATTACGAAGATTGTCAGCCGGTATCTGGAAAAGCAGATAGGAGTGTCTGTGCCGGACACAGAAGTCGCTTATCTGGCACTGCATTTTGGGGCATATCTTCCGATTTCCAACAATAAAAGTGAACGCCTCAGGGTGCTGATTGTGTGTGCTAATGGCATTTCCACAGGAAATATGCTGAAGCGGGAGCTGACTAAGATGTTCCCCGAAGTGGAAGTCGTAGGAGTGGAATCGACGTCAACGGTGCGAAATGCTCAGGCCCGCTGTGAGATCATTGTCAGCACAGTGAAGATCAAAAGCGTGATACCGGTCATTCAGGTACATCCGATTCTGACCGGAAGGGATAAGGCCCTGCTTGCACGGCATTTCAAGATGATGAATAACGGGTCTTACGTGAATGCTAACGAATTGTTTTCCGTGGTGAAACCATACATTATAGAAGAGAAGCAGGAACAGGCTAAAAAGAAGATTGAGGAATACTTATACCAAAGCAGGAATAATGCTTATGCTGACTTGCAGCAGCACCAAAAAGACCTGCTCAGTATTTTAGATGAGCCGAGAATAGAGGTTCATGAAGATGAATATAAATGGACGCTGGCACTGCGGACTGCCGGCGAATACTTAATGGAAGCAGGAAGTATCCAGGCGCCATACATTGACAGCATTATTTCACAGCTGCAGTATTATGGGCCTTATATGTTCATTGCGCCAAGAGTCATCCTTGCCCATTCCAAACCGGAAATCGGAGTCAATAAGCTGGACTGTTCCATTCATTTATTTAAAAAGCCGGTTGCTTTTTCAGAAAAGGACCACGCGAATGTGGTAATTGTCCTGGCAGCGGAAGATCAGGAAAGCCATATGAAAGTACTTCGCGATATCATGACGCTGTTCGAAAAGGATGAGGCAGTGGATGAATTAACAGGGATGGATACGCCACAGGAGATACTGGCCTATTTTGAAAGAAGGCTGGCAGAGGCATACGAAAAAGAATAGCATATATAAAGGAATCATGATTATTTTAGAGAGAGCTCTAAATCCAATTGCGGGTTTAGAGCTCTTTCTTTTAGGAAAATATACGTGAAATTCTGTCTACAGATTTGCAAAATTCATTGCAAATACTTGGACTTCTTTTTGCAAAATTTACTTGCTACAATAACATCATCAAATCGAGAAAGGGGAAAACAAAAATGATATCGGATATGTTGAAACCGGAAAACATACATATCACTGAGCGGGTAAGCAATTGGAAAGAAGCAATCCATTTGAGTCTCGAACCATTGATAAAAGGCGGTTTTGTTACAGATAATTATGAAAAAGCGATTCTCGAAAGTACGGCGGAATATGGACCCTATTATGTGCTGGCAGAAGATTTTGCACTGATTCATGGAAGACCGACAGATGGCGTGATTAAAAAGCAGCTTGCAATTACATTACTCCGGGAACCAATTCAGTTTTCAGAAGACAGTTTTCAGGTAAGGGTATTGATTGCACTGGCAGCCAGTGACTCGAATTCCCATATAGATACGATGAAAGTTTTATCGAATATCTTTATGGATGAGAGTAAGGTCAGTGAAATGGTACATGCCAAAAAACCTCAGCAGATTTATGATATGTTGATTCAAATGGAAAATGAAATCCGGGAAAATTAAGGGAGGGGAAGATGCAGAAATTTACATATGTAATTACAGCAGTTCAGGGGATTCATGCAAGGCCTGCGGGGCAGCTCGTAAATGTCGCCAAGAAATACGAAAGCCAGATCATGATTTCCGCAAAAGAAAAAACAGCGGACCTGAAGAAGATTCTTGCCTTAATGTCACTGGGTGTAAAACAAAACGAAGAAGTAACGGTGTCAGTAACCGGAACGGATGAAGCGGTGGCTGTAAAAGAGTTGAAACAATTCTTTGCAAATAATTTATAAAGAAGGAGGATATAAAACATGTTAAAGATTTTAGCAGTATGTGGGAACGGACTTGGGAGTAGTTTTGCCTGTCAGATGACAACAGAGGCGGTATTGAGGGAAATGGGTGTGGAAGCAAAAATGGATCACATTGATATCTCAAGCGCGGCAGGAATGGATGCAGACCTGATTATTTCAGGGAAAAATTTTGAAAAACAATTTGAACGTATTTCCTTAAAATGCCCGGCAATTTTTCTGGAGCGTCTTGTAGACAAAAATGAAATCCGTGAAAAGCTTACACCAGTTTTAAAGGACATGGGAGTTATTTAATCAGTAATACATTTAAGAGAAGGAGAGGGAATTATGGCAGTATTAAATTTTATTATTAATAATATTCTGACTCAGGCTGCAATTATTATCGGTTTGATTGCATTATTAGGTCTTGCTCTGCAGAAAAAGCCTGCAGGACAGATTGTATCAGGAACAATGAAAACAATTCTTGGATTTATGGTATTATCGGCCGGTTCAACCGTCATGCAGGGCGCGTTATCCTATTTTGGGGCGATATTTAATCAGGGTTTTGGTTTAAATGGCCTTGAGAGTGTTGTTGCTTCTATTGAAGCTATTAACGGACAGGCTATGGGAGAACTGGGACTGGGTGCAGAGATTGCAATTTCATTAGCAGGTATCTTTATTGTAAATATTATCCTGGCAAGAATTACACCTTTTAAATATATTTTCCTTACCGGACAGGCTCTGTTGTGGGAATCTACATTATGTGTAGTATTTGCTTGGTTCTGCGGACTTCGCGGTATACCTCTGATTTTAATTTCCAGTTTAGTAGGTGGTGCATTCGCTACACTAATGCCTGCAATTGCACAGCCAATCGTGCGTAAAATCACGGGCAGTGATGATATTGCCCTCGGTCATTTCTGTACAATCGGATACATGTTTTCAGCGTTAATCGCAAAACTTGTTGGAGATGACTCTAAATCCTGTGAAGACTTGAAGCTTCCAAAGAGCCTTGAATTTCTTCAGGATACCTACCTCTCCATTATGGTAGTTATGATTCCGTTCTACTTAATTGTAGCGGCAATTGCCGGACCGGAAGCCAGCGCAGAGTTTGCCGGAGACACAAACTACATGGTATACGCATTCTTACAGGCAATGCAGTTCGTAGTAGGTTTGTATGTACTGTTAGCAGGAGTACGTCTGTTATTAGCAGAAATCGTACCGGCTTTCCAGGGAATTTCCCAGAAATTAGTTCCAAATGCAAAACCGGCACTGGACTGCCCTGTATTGTTTCCATACGCACCAAATTCAGTCATCATGGGATTTATTTTCACAACAATCGGTTCTTTGATTGGTATGTTCATCACAGGTATTCCGGCTCTTGGTGTTCCGCTTGTTATTCCGGGTGTCATGAGTAACTTTTTTGCCGGTGGTACAGCAGGTATTTTTGCAAACAAAGTCGGTGGGCGCCGCGGCGTTATTATAGGATGTATTGCTCATGGTATTTTTATCATGATGCTTCCGGCATTCTTATCACCAATGTTATCACAGATCGGCTTCCAGAATATCACATGTACAGATGTAGATACCGTAGTAACGGCATTCTTCTTCATGATTTTTAAAGGGATTGGCGGAATATTCTAAGTATTGTTAAATCGCAAAGGGAGGCAGCGAAATGTTCTTATTTGGAAAGAAAGATAAAAAAGAAAAAAAGGCAGAGGAAGTACCTGTTATCAATCAGGAAGAATTAATGAAACAGGCAGAAGAAAAAGTTCAGCAGCTGGAGGGAACACAGGGAGACGCACGAATTGAACTCTTAAACGAAGCTGGCTCCCTATATATGCAGGCCGGAGAATATGACGAGGCAATCAGGTATTATGAAGAAAGCTTTGAAATGAAAAAAGTAATGGGCAAATCCTATACAGATCTGATGTCGCTGTATAACAAAAAGCGTCAGCAGGCCGCCGAAGCAAAGGATGATGAAAAGATCACCTATTATTTCGGAAAAGTACAGGAAATGATGCAGATATCAAAAGATATGATTCGCGGGAAAATATAAAACCGGATATATCTGTTAAAGACTAAAAAATTATATTCAGAAAGAGAAGGTAATATCATGTATAAGAATTTAATAGAAATGTTTAAGGAAAACGAGGGAAAAGGGGCTGTCGGAGCGTTTAACGTACATTGTTTTGAAATGGTGCCGGCTATGGTAAAAGCAGCGGCAGATCTCAACGTGCCGATCATCCTCCAGACATCACTTGGAACAGCAGAATATATTGGTTTTGAGCCATTGATTGCGGCTGTGAAAGCGCTCGCAGAAAATGTGCCGGTAAACGTTGCATTACATATGGACCACTGTAAAGATATTGATGCATTGAAAAGAGCAATCGATTTAGGTTATTCTTCAGTTATGTACGATGGTTCTTCTCTTCCAATCGAAGAAAATATAAAGAATACAAAAGAAGTTGTAGCTTATGCACACGCTCATGGCGTATCTGTTGAAGGAGAAGTTGGTTCTATCGGCGGTGCAGAAGACGGGGTCGTGGTTGACAAAGATGCGGCTATGTATACGAAGCCTGAAGATGCCCTGCATTTTGCATCTGAAGCAGGGGTTGATGCATTGGCTGTTTCCATTGGAACTACACACGGCCAGTATAAATCAAAGGCAAAGATTAACTATGAACTGTTAGAGGAATTAAAAGAAAAACTTGGAGATACAGGGCTTGTACTTCATGGAGGCACAGGTGTTTCTGATGAAGATATGAGGAAATGTGTAAGAGAAGGAATGAAGAAAATTAACGTTGGGACGGAGTTAAATAAATCTTATATTGAAGTAGTAAGTAAAACATTTACGGCAGAAGGTGTTACACCGTTAACATCCTTAAGGGGGCTGCTTGGGCCTGCAAATGACAGAATTGCGGCTATTGTAACAGAAAAGGCTTCATTATTTAAATTAGATTAATCAATGGGGTTTATCATGAAAAAATGTATGATTCTGCTGGCAGGATATCCGGCCACGGGAAAGAGCAGTATGTGTGCCCTTATTTTGAAAAAGTATCCCCGGTTCCAGACTGTAAATCAGGATGAAATGAAAGAGCAGATGTGGGATGAGTATGGATTCAATAATCAGGAAGAAAAAACGAAAGTCGAGAATATGGCGTGGGCCAGGTACTATGCTGTTATTGAAGAAAAAATGAAGCAGGGTGAATGTATCATCTCAGATTATCCTTTCAGTGATAAGCAAAAGGGCCGTCTTACAGATTTGTCCCGGAAATATGGTTATGAAGTCATTACAATCCGTTCCTTAGGAAATATTGAACATCTTTATGAGGTTTCAAGAAAGAGAGATTTGGCTCAGGACCGTCATCTGGGTCATCTGGTAAGCTGTTACCATAAGGGCGATGTTCTGGAAGACCGTACCCAGGCGGACAGTCTGGTAACTTATGAGATTTTTCAGGACCGCTGCCTTCATAAAGGATACGATAAATTCCAGATGGGGCACTTGATTGAGGTGGATGCATCAGACTTTTCGAAGATTGATTATGCACAGATTCTGGAAGAGATCGGAAAACTTTGTTCAGAATAGACGGCCACGCTATGGGCTTGGAATATATCTGATATAAAATATGCAAAAATGGAAGGAATCCCATAGACAAGGGAGCCTTCCATTTTTTACTGTATACAAGCTTTTTCTCCACCATTTTGATTACCGAAGAAGGGGCATAACAGGATGGACGAAAATGCCGGGGTATGGTAGAATAACATAAATGTACAGATAAACGAAGTTCTGGAGAGGTTGCTATGAAACAGGAAAAAAGTATGGAATGCCCCGGAGAATTGAAGGCACAAAAAGACTGCGTGGGAGAGGTAAATATAGAGGATTGTGCAATAGCCGGACACGCAGATATGAATATGGCTGCGGAAAGGACAGATTATGCCGGGCTGTATCAGGAATATTTCCGCCTCATGATGGATGCTTATGAAGGCAATATTTATATCAGCGATCTGGACAGCTATGAGTTGCTGTATCTGAATAATACTTCCTGTGATACTCTGGGCAGTCCCCCAGAGAAATTACTGGGACACAAATGTTATGAAGTGATTCAGGGGAGAAGTACCCCATGTCCTTTCTGTACTAATGATAAACTGCGGGAGGACGAATACTACGAGTGGGAATTTGATAATCCGGTATTGGAACGGAAGTTTTTAATCAAGAACCGGCTTATTAACTGGGAGGGGCACCGTGCGCGGCTTGAGCTGTCCCACGATATGTATACCAGTGAATTCAAGCTGGAGAAAAAGAACCGTGAGCAGGATGCCCTTCTCCGTTCCGTCCCTGGCGGATTTGCCCGGCTGGATGCCAGAGACTGCAGCACCGTTCTCTGGTATGGCGCCAACTTCCTTGATATGATCGGTTATACAGCGGAGCAATTTGAGAATGAACTGCACAGCCAGTGTACTTACCTCCATCAGGAAGATTTACAGCGTATTATACCTATGCTGCAGGAACTTATGGTTACCGGCGGGAATATGGTTACGGAGGCAAAGATCACGACCCGCAGCGGTCAGACGAAGATTCTTACAATTACCCTGTCTTATGCCAGGGGAGAAGAAAGCTGGGATGGAATACCATCCTTCTATACAATAGGGATAGACATTACGAAGCAGAGGGAGGAGCAGGAGCGGCAGAGGAAGATACTGGAAGAAGCATATAAAACAGCCCAGATCGCCAGTGAGGCAAAGACCAACTTCCTTTCGTCCATGTCCCACGACATACGCACGCCGATGAATGCCATCATGGGGATGACAGCTATTGCCGAAGCAAACATTGATTCGCAGGAAAAGATAAGGGACTGCCTTAACAAGATCAATACATCGACACATCATTTGTTAAACCTTATTAATGAGGTTTTGGATATGTCCAGAATTGAGAGCGGAAAGATCGACCTGATATCTGAAGAGGTGTCACTGCCTGAAATGTTCGAGGATATTGCAAACATGTTTCAGCCTCTGGTTGCTGAAAGGAATCAGAAGCTTCAATTATTCAGCGGTCATTTGCGGCATTGGAAGGTAAGAACTGACGGGGGAAGGCTTCAGCAGGTACTGATGAACCTGCTTACAAATGCGGTGAAATATACACCTGAGGGCGGAACCATCAGTCTGCGGGTACAGGAGCTTCCGGATAACAGTGGAAATAAAGGACAGTACGGATTTATCATTGAGGATAACGGGATTGGTATTGACGGGGAATTCCTGCCACATATTTTCGAACCCTTTACGAGGGCGGAGGATACGCGGATCAATAAGATTCAGGGGACGGGACTCGGACTTGCCATTACACAGAATATTGTCCGCATGATGAACGGTACAATAGAAGTTAAGAGCGAGCTGGGAAAAGGGAGCGAGTTTATCGTTGCCATTCCACTCGAACGGTGTGATGAGATTGTGATACCTGAAGCAGAACCAGATAACTTGGGAGCTTCGGATGCGAATGATAATGACAGCCAGGGAACCTCAGAGGCTTTGGATGAGAAAACGCAGGACTTTCTGACTTCCAAAAGAATTTTGCTGGTTGAAGATAATGAACTGAACAGGGAGATTGCGTCAGAGCTTTTGCAGATGCATGGATTTTCTATAGATAAGGCTGAGAATGGACAGCGTGCCGTAGAGAAATTTGTTACTTCTGCCCCGGGAACTTATGACTGCATCCTGATGGATATCCAGATGCCGGTCATGGACGGGTATCAGGCGACGAGGACGATCCGGTCTTTAGACCGGGAAGATGCACATACGATCCCCATACTTGCCCTGACGGCCAACGCCTTCGCAACTGATCTGGCAAAGGCGCACAGTGCAGGCATGAATGACCACATTGCAAAACCCATTGATATCAACCGTCTTTTAGAATCATTGCAGAGATGGATGAAAAAATAATGCATCTGTATTGAAATTCAGGCCAGTGTTTTTATCCATTCATCCAGCTCACTCAGACTGTCCAGTATCCGGAAACAGAGCCGTTTCATCTCCTCGTCCGGTGCAGTCATATCAGGTACCATGATTACCGTACAGCCGGCTGCAATGCCTGCGCGTACGCCATTGGGGCTGTCTTCGACAACGAGGCAGTGTTCCGGTTTTTCGCCGAGTATTTCGGCAGCAGTCAAAAATACATCGGGGGCGGGCTTGCTGTTTCTGATTTCGGTGCCGCAGACAGAGGCATCAAAATCGAATGGCAGGTCCGCACTTTTAAAGTATTCTTTCGCAGTCTCCCTTTGTGTTGAGGTAGCAAGTGCTTTCTTTATTCCGGCCTTCCTGAGGGTGGCAAACAGTTCCCTGACACCGGGTTTTAGAGGAGCACCGTTTCTGGCGATATAAGTATCCATATAGCCAGTCCTCAGCTTCCTTGCCTCATCAAAGGGAAAGTCTTCTCCGAACCATCCTTTAAACAGCATCCTGCCGGCCCGTATATCACAGCCGCGGTTTTTATTGATCTGCTCATCTGTAATAGGAAATCCCAGTAGTCTGCCGGACTCCATCCATCCCTGATAGGCAAGTCTTTCTGTGTCGAATATGACACCGTCCATGTCAAACAGTACAGCTCTGATTTCTTTTAGTCTTTGAATCATAATAACCCTCCTCATTCCTGTTTTATCTCTAAACCGGTTCAGAGGAGGGCAGTATCATTTAAGCTTCTACGCCAAAGTGGTCGAACAGGATTTTTTCCGCTTCTGAACTCCACAAACCTCTGTTTTTCCGGCATACTTCATCCAGTTTTTTAAACAGGGGATCAGTTTCCCCTAATTTCCCGAAGTCTTCGATGGCTGTAAGAGGCATGTCAAACTGGGTGTATGTCAGCTTCTTGCCGCCGGGGATTTTTGGCAGGTTCATGGTTGCCTCTGCGATGCTGTCGATCCCGCCGATGTGGGTAACCATGACGGCCGGTTCGATGATGCCTCTTGCCGCAAGATCGTTGGCCTCGATCAGGTCATCGTTATTGCCTCCGGTTGTCCCCATGATATGTGTACTTGTGTAGTGGCAGTTGTAGAGATTGATCTCTCCTTTGAACTGGTTATCCGTCGGGCCTGCGAAAAAGTTCAGGCATCCGTCGAATGCAAGCAGTTTGTCACCAAGTTCGGCTACTGCACGGTTTGGAATGTAGACGAATACGTCGTCATACCCCTTTCCGCCTGTGATATCTTTAAGCTCCTGAACAGGGTCTGCCATCTTAGCAGTATTTACATACAGAAGTTCCACGCCCTTTTCTGCCGCAAAGGATTCCGGGATGACTTCCCTTGCTCTTTCTATTTTAGCATCATCAATGTCAGTTACAACAATTCTTTTTGGTTTATTTTCAAACTGGATTCCGTAGCTGACTGCCCCGAGTCCCATTGGCCCGCAGCCGCCGAGGATGATGATATCGCCGTCAGCCTTTGTGCCGATTGCATGACTGTGGTCCCTCTTGTTGGTATGGTAGTTGCCGCGGTATCCGCCAATGATACAGCTCATAGGTTCTCCGAGTGACGCCTCAAAAAAGCTTTCTCCTTTATATTCCATCAGTGCCCCCAGCTCCATAACTTCATGAGGGATGATGCAGTAGGTACATGCACCGCCGAAGTATTCATAAGAGTATCCCGGGGATGCAAGGCTGCCCTTGTAGTTGAGGGCCGGCTGCTGTGCGAACTTCATACCCGGCTTAAACTGGTCTTTCCATTTATCCCCGACCTCCACGATCACACCGGCAAATTCATGGCCGACGATAACCGGGTTTGTATCGATGTTCTGCGGCGCTCTCTTGTGTTTCTTTCCCTGCTCGGCCAGCTTATAAGTCGACATACAGATGCTGTCACTGATTACTTTAACGAGGATTTCATCATCCTTGATTGCCGGTAATTCAAATTCTTCCAGTCTCAGATCCATTGTACCATACATTCTCACTGCTTTTGTTTTCATCATTTTTACTCTCCTATCTTTTCTATGATTACTTGTTCCATTAACTCGTCTACCAGTTCCCTTGCCGGCGGCTTTGTCCCGATTGTTGTAACAGCCCCTGCGGAAGCAGCCATACAGATGCGGGTAGTATTTTCATCGCCGTTTTTTGTGTCAAAGGAATAGGCAAGCGCCGCAACCATTGCATCTCCGGCCCCTACAGTAGAGTGTGCCTTTACGTTAAGCGCGGGGCATCTGACTTCATAACCGTCCCGGACAAACATGGCGCCGCTTTTTCCCATTGAAACAGCTACGGTATCCACACCCTTTCCAAGAAGCTGTCTTGCAGTCTTTAAAAGGTCCCGGTCAGAGGCACGATAGTCAATGCCCATGAATTCTTCTAACTCTGCCCGGTTCGGTTTGATAATATCGGGGCCAGCATCCAGCGCCTGACGGAACATACAGCCGTCGGCATCCAGCAGAACCTTTGCCCCTTTTTTGTGGAGCAGCCTGATGATCTTTTCATAGATATCGATGCTGATACCGCTCGGGATACTGCCTGCCAGTACGAATAAAACTCCGTCGCCTGCATACCCTTCGAGTCTGGCGAGCAGTTCATCCAACTGGTCCGGGGTGATTTCAGGACCGGGTTCATTCAGCTCGGTAACCTCTCCGTTATCTTCCAGTACCTTCGTGTTTGTCCTTGTTTCCCCATCTACCCAGACGAAATCTGATTGAATCCCCCTGTCTTTCAGTACGCTCTCAATCGTTCTGCCTGCATTTCCCGCGAGAAAGCCAGTTGCGATGCTCCCACCGCCCAGCTCACGGATGGTTTTTGAAACGTTAATACCTTTTCCACCTGCATCATATTCAACCTTGTGGATGCGGTTCAGCCCTCCCGGGATCAGGTGCCCGATCTCTACGGTTTTGTCAATGGCAGGGTTCATTGTTACTGTTACAATCATGATATCTGCTCCTTTCCTGTAAGAATCCTGTAAATGGTGTCTGCATCAGCCGTTCCGCTTGTCAGTTCTGCGGCTGCTTTTTCATCCATCATCTTGTCAGCGATGACTGACAGGATATCCAGATGTTCTTCCCCGACGCCGGCGATTCCGATGACAACCTTGGCCTGTTCATCCCCCCAGGGTGTGCCCTCAGGAAAAACCATAACTGCGATCCCGGACGAACGGATTTCTTTTTTTGCCTGCTCGACTCCGTGGGGCAGTGCAAGGCCGCTTCCCATATAGGTTGAGAGTGATCTTTCACGTTCGAGCATCGCATCGACATACGGCTGGTCTACATAACCGGAGTCTGCAAGCATCTGCCCGACCTTGCGGATGACATTTTCCTGAGTGTCGGGTCTGCAGTTCACCCGAATGTTTTCACGGTATAAAAGTTCCTTCTTTTCCTCCACTTTTTTTCTGCTTTTAAATAACATATTTATCCTCCTTTTTGGGATTGACTTTTGGTTTTCGTTCTTGTCTATGCCTTAATTATAGGGAGGTTGGGGGCTGTTTTTCAATTCAAAGAAGATGGGATTTGGCACCATCAGATAGTGCCAAAACTAGGCGGTGCGGGCATCTTTATGCCTTGACAGACAGGTTTTAGTTATAGG
Organism: Clostridium sp. AF19-22AC; assembly: GCF_003479085.1. NCBI lineage: Bacteria > Bacillati > Bacillota > Clostridia > Eubacteriales > Clostridiaceae > Clostridium > Clostridium sp. AF19-22AC. Next base: position 44,756 of record NZ_QUGN01000031.1, read on the forward strand.
TAATATTGGGATTATGGGAAAGACATCATAACTCAGATTTAACCCCCTCGAATTCGAGAGGGTTAAAAAGATAGCATTGTTACGTTCATTTTGATATAAGGATTACGCTGGGGCTGACTCTGTATTACAGCCCCCCCAGATATTTGGTAAAGAATTTCTTCAGATATTTCGAAAGTACCCCTCTTATTTCTTCTTTATCCCCTTTCAGGACTACTTCCATAAAATCATACTCCTCGATCAGCAGTGTACTAATGTATCCGAGGATTTCATTGTTGATCCGCACATTTTCATCATCCGGCACGAGCATGACAAAGATGACGTTAATTCCCTTAAAGTAAGGGTCCATGAAGGCTGTGAGGTCTTTTGTCATGCACACACCAAAGCAGGGCCTTACAACGCCCTTTGTCCTCGTGTGAAAGAGTGCAAAACCAAATTCTGCAAAGACCTGCGTGGCGATCTTTTCCCTCCTCATGATGTCTTCCTGTATCAGTTCACTCCGGTCACTGTAGGGGGAGAGTTTTTCCCCGAAGGCAATCAGAAGCTCCTTAAAAGTGATCCAGTTGTCAACCTTGAAGAAGTCCATATATTTGATTACGGCATTGATCTGGGCGGCGGCCAGGTTGATTTCTTCGAGCTGTACGGTGAACTCATCCTCTGTTTTCAGCTTTTCGGGCATCCGCTCATACTGATAGACCATGCGCCGGCTTTTTTCAATATCGTCATCTCCGAGAAGCGGATTGACATAAATAACAGGGGCATCCTGCAGGTCCAGCGGAAGACTCGATATGAAAAAGTCCGTCTTACCGATGATATAAGGCGTAATGTCGTTTTTGCCATAGGCGGTGATATCCACCCGGTCACGAAATACTTTCTTAAGTTTGGAAGACATCAGGCGGGAGATGCCGATTCCGCTGGAACATACGACGCCGATATGCACCTGGCGGATCTGTTCGCTTTTGCCTTCCAGGCGGACAAGCGCCGCCCCAAAATGTACCGCGAGAAATCCAGTCTCTTCATCGGGGACGGCAGTCTGCGTCTTTTCACCTAGAACGAGTGCGACCTTGCTGCATTTTTCATAGATATCCGGATAGCTCTCCTGAATTTCCTTTAAGATGGGATTCTGGATCTTCATCCCGTGCAGGAGGCGGATCAGTGTAGGCTGCAGGTGGGCAAGAAGCCCTTGTATGAATTCATCATCCTGTTTCAGGTAATAGGCTTTTTCTGCGTCGAATGCATCGATCATCTCATTCAGCAGATCCTGAAGTTCACGGTTACCCATCTCAACCGTTTTTCCGTCGGCCCATGAAATCTTTTCGTGTTTGGCCCCTTTGATGTGAAGGCAGATATAAGAGATTTCTATCTCTGGTATCTCAATCTCGAATTCCTCTTCCAGTTTGAGGACAATCTCCTTTGCCAGCAGATAGTCCTCATCCTCATGGAGGTCCCCGCTCCAGCCGTCGGCGGTTTCCAGCATTTCATCCTTAAGAATCCGGTTGATGGCAATGGAAATATGGATAATCAGGCCAATATAAGAGTTCTCTGTCAATGTGAGGACACGGGTATGGTTCATCCCCATAATACAGCCGATGACACGTTTCAGGATATCATCGTTGAGTACCTTCCCCATGCTGCTTTTAGCAAATTCTTCGCAGTTTTCCCGACTGCTGTCGGATTCATAGGCATCCCGGATCAGGCGGGTATCGATGTTCTCATCAATAAATGCCCGGATTGCCCGGCGGTAGTTCTCTTCACTGCCTTCAACTGCAATACCGCTTCCGGGTTTGCGCACCACAAAAAGGCCGTACCGGTTCAGCCATTCCCCGACGGCTTCCAGATCCGTACTTATGGTTGCTTCGCTGACCTGAAACTGGCTGCTGTAATAAAACAGTTTCTTCAGCCCTTTTTCCTTCAGGACCTCTAAGATAAGCCGTTTCCTGCGTTCTTCCCGGTTGCTGACATCATAGGAGTCACCCTGGCTGATATCATCAAACAGGCGCCCTTTTTCTTCCGCGCTGCCCTCCAGCCACACGCCGACCCCTGTCTTAGACATGAAACGGATATCATAGGGCTTCAAAGAACTCTGGATATAACCCAGCTCACGCTGGACGGTCCGCTTGCTGACACCGACCTTCGCGGCCAGATCCTTTACGGAAATGCTCTCTTTTTCGGAAAGGAGCACGTGTAATATTTGCTTGATCCTTGGGGTAATATCCATACTGTTACCTTCCTCTCTCTCGAAGCAGACAAACCAGCCCATCGTAGGATGCGGCGGTAAGGAGGCTGCCGGCTGTATAAATCTCTCTCGACGGACCTATATCTGATTTGAGTTTCTCCGGCAGATGGTCATACAGATCCTTCTGGCATACAATCAGGTCGATGCCGTCAGGAATCAGGTCTGCTGCATATGCGTCCACCTGAATGCCGGTCAGTTTTTCCTGTGCCAGCCGTCTTCTTAAGATGGAGGCACCCATTGCGCTTGTACCGACTCCACCGTCACAGATCACGGCAATTCTTTGTATTTTCATATTTTTTTCCTCATTTATATTGTTCACGGGAGATTTATCATGACTACTTATTTCTTTTGAAACGGTATTGTTGCTCTTAGTGGTCATCTTTAACACAAGCAGGCTTCCGGCAAAGGATACTGCCGTGGAGACTGCCAGCCCGGCAAGAACGAAAAGCCATGTATTCTTTCCGGCCATCAAGAGGATCGTGACCACACTTCCGGGAGATACAGGCCCCTGCAGTCCGGCGTGCAGATACTGAAAAGTAAGGTTCCCGGTAAAACCTCCGGCCATCAGAGGAAGGAGGAGCCAGAGGTTGGACAGTACATAGGGAAAATAAACCTCGTGAAGCCCACCGACCGCCTGGGTAAACATAGCGGCGCCATATTCCTGCCGCTTTTCCTTATGGCAGAGGAACAGGGCCCCAAGCATACCGAATCCGGGGCCTGGATTTGCCTCGAGCAGAAAAAAAACTGAACTGCCATGTGCGGCGGCCTGACCCATTCCCAGTGGAACCAGAATGCTGTGGTTCATGAGGTTGTTCAGAAAAAATACCTTTGCGGGCTCAATGATAAAAGCGAGAGTCCCGAACATCCCGAATTCCACCAGCATGTCGGTAAAACGTGATAAAAGTGTGATAAACTGGTTCATAACCGGTGTGAGAACTGCATAAGCCATACCCGCCATAAGACCTGCCAGAACCGCGATCCAGAGGTTCTTGACAAGCATCTGCAGGGAAGCCTTGCATTTACAGGAAATCCACTGAAAACTGTACTTCCAGAGGAATCCGGCCGCGGGACCGATCAGAAGCGCGCCCCAGAGGCCAGACTCAGTACCACCCGCTGCAATGCCGCAGACCGCCAGGGCGGCTGTGAGCCCTCCGCTGTTCCCACCGATCTTCCTTCCGCCCTCGAAGCTGATTAGTACTGGCAGGGCGACGTGGTAAACCAACTGCGAAATGGCATACATATTTTCATTAGGAAACCATCCGTAATCATGAAAGATTACGGACAGAATTCCGATGAAAATAAATATGCCTATATTATTTATGATGATTTCTTTATAAAAACGTCCTGTCTTTCGTAACAGCTCCATCCTGTATCCACCTTTTGATTCTGGGATTATTATCTTTATTGTAGCATGAATCGGGAGCTCATGAAAGAGTATGCATATTACTGATTTCGCCCTTTAAGTTCAAGAACCAGTTCGTCGTATTCCGGGGCCGCAAGGAAATTCGTGATCAGAATCCGTTCTGCGTTCGGATTACTCCGGGCCGCGCGTTCGCCCAGTTCCCTGTGTGTTACAACAATCTGGACATCGGCAGGAATGGAAGATACCGGGGTATGAATAACCTCGATTCCCTGAAGTCCTGCGGCGGCTATCTTTTTCTTAAGAACCGTTGCACCCATTGCGCTGGACCCCATTCCGGCATCACAGGCAAAGGCAATCTTGTGTACTTTTCCCTGTGTGGCGCCGTCTTTTGCCGTATCGTTTCCGAGAGAGCCTTCTGCAGCGGCCGGCTCAGCGATTCCTTTTGCCTGTCTCTTCATGCTGTCTTTTTTCTGCTGTGCTTCTTCAAGGCTTGTGTCTTTCCCCATGAATTTGAGAAGCGGCAGTGCGACGATAAGGGCCACGGCGGCAGATACTGCGATTCCGAGCAGGAGCCCTGCATAGCTGTGCCGTTCAGCCATCATGAGCAGCGCAAAAATACTTCCCGGTGAAGCGGGGGCTGTCAGTCCTACACCCATGAGGTTAAAGATAAAGATTCCGCTTGCACCGCCTGCCATTACAGCGAGGAGCAGGAGCGGGTTCATGAGGATGTACGGGAAGTAAATCTCATGGATACCGCCAAAGAAGTGGATAATGACCGCGCCGGGTGCGGAACTTTTTGCACTTCCTTTTCCTGCGATACAGTATGCGAGCAGGATTCCAAGGCCTGGTCCCGGGTTTGCCTCCAGAAGGAAGAATAGGGATTTTCCGATTTCTTCTACCTGCTGGATTCCCATCGGCGACAGGATCCCGTGGTTGATTGCATTATTCAGGAACAGCACCTTTGCCGGCTCGATAAACACACTCGTGAGCGGCAGCAGGCCGTGGTCGACGAAGAAACCGACTCCTGCCTGCATAACACTGTTGAGGGCGCCTACAAGCGGCGTGATTCCTACCATTGCCAGCAGGGCCAGAACTGCGCCGAAGATACCAAGTGAAAAATTATTGACCAGCATTTCAAAACCGGCCGGAATCTTATTTTCCATGAACTTATCGAACTTCTTAATGATCCATGCGGACAGCGGTCCCACGATCATTGCGCCGATAAACATCGGAACATCGGAACCTACGATGACACCCATTGTAGCAATGGCCCCGATGACGCCTCCGCGCTGTCCCGCCACCACATTTCCGCCTGTATAGGCAATCAAAAGCGGGAGAAGCATTGTTGACATGGGAGTCACTAATTGTGCAAACCTTTCATTCGGACGCCAGCCTGTTTCTATAAACAGGGCGGTAATAATTCCCCATGCGATAAAGGCACCGATATTCGGCATTACCATGCCGCTTAAAAATCTGCCAAAAGTCTGGACTTTCTCTTTCATTGATTTCACACCTCTTTCATCTCAAAAACCTTGTTTTTACGGAGATAGCTAATACGTATCTCACAATTACTGCCCCTTCGGGCGGGCTTCAGCCTAAGCTGAAAATGAGGTATGACTGGCCAATCAATCTCTTGTGTTCTGAACTCATTATAACCTTTTAAATGAGCAGGTTTCAACAAATAGAAAAGGAGATTTGGCGCTATAAAATAGTGCCAAATCTCCGTATTTTTATGGTGTTAAGCGATAACGGGTAATATCTTTCCAATTTGGAGGAAAGCCCATTCGGTTAAGAAGTTCATCATTGTTTATATGGACAAGATTTTTGGAAGCATGGTCGATCAAAGCAGATAAATTTCTTTTGAAAATTCTAAAATCACTGATTGGAATCAGATAGCGAAAAGCAATTACCACAGCAAATAAATCGTTTTTTCCATATTGATATTGGATTCCGTTTATTGGTACTGATAATTTCTTATGTAATGGCAGATCAGAAATATTGTCTATTGTCCGGTAAGTAAATAAGCGTTCTCCATGAGCGCATACATTTTTTTGTTAATGGAATCCTGAACAAGTGCTTGTAACCGCCCATTAACGGAAAATAGCCAATATGTTTCAATACATCTTCTGCATACTGTTTATTTGAAATAATAAGGTGTTTTTCATTTTGGAGCCATTCGACTTGTTTTGAAAAAGTAGAAAATTTCTTTTGTGACAACATTTTTTCTCCTTAAAAACAAAAGAGGGAGAGACCCGCAGGTTCTCCCCCGGTTACGGGCTTCGCAAGTTTCCGTAACACGATCACTGAGTTCAATATAACAGAATTAACATAAGAAGTCAATACGCTTAATTTAACTCTGTATTAGTATATGATATATAATGGTTACTATTACACAATTTTATGCAAATAATCGCATTTCCCGCAGTTGGTTCTTTTGGACTGTAAGCTTATAATCAAATCAGATGATATCAGGCGGGAGGAGTTTCTATTATGGAATATGGTCATTTTGACAGTGAAAAAAGGGAATATGTGATCGACAGGGTCGATCTGCCGGCATCCTGGACGAATTATCTGGGTGTGCGGGATATGTGTGCGGTAGTCAATCATACTGCGGGAGGTTATCTGTTTTATAAGTCCCCGGAATACCACCGGATCACGCGTTTCCGTGGGAACAGTGTGCCGATGGACCGTCCGGGGCATTACGTGTATCTGAGGGACGATGAGAGCGGGGATTACTGGAGTATTTCCTGGCAGCCGGTCGGCAAGAGTCTGGATACTGCAAAGTATAGTTGTGTACACGGGCTATCCTATACAAGATATGAGTGTGAATATAACGGGATTAAAGCGAGCCAGACTCTGTCCATCCCGATCGAAGATACGGTAGAGCTGTGGGATGTGAAGGTGAAGAATACAGGTACAAAAGAGCGGTCTTTAAGCCTGTTTTCTTACTGTGAATTTTCCTTCCACCACATTGAATTTGACAACCAGAATTTCCAGATGAGTCTTTATTCTGCGGGTTCTTCATATGAAGATGGGATTATCGAGCATGACCTGTATTACGATGAATTCGGGTACCAGTATTTTACGGCCGATTTTGAACCGGACGGCTTTGACTGTCTGCGGGATGAGTTTATCGGTGCTTACCGCTCCGAGAGCAATCCTTTGGGGGTTGAACGCGGGACATTAAGTGGCTCTTATGAAAAGGGAAATAACCACTGCGGGGCACTTCATAAGAAGATAATACTGAAACCGGGAGAAGAGGTCCGGGCAATATTTATGCTTGGGGAGGGCAGCCGGGAAGCAGGAAGGAAAATGAGGGAAAAGTATCAGGTTTTCCACAATGTCGACCAGGTTTATGTGGATTTAAAAGCATTTTGGGAAGAGAAGTGTGGAAAACTTCAGATTCAGACGCCGAATGAGGGGATGAATACGCTGATCAACACATGGACGCTGTATCAGGCAGAGATCAATGTCATGTTTTCCCGGTTCGCTTCCTTTATTGAGGTAGGAGGAAGGACCGGCCTCGGTTACCGGGATACGGCGCAGGATGCCATGACAGTACCCCATTCCAATCCGGAAAAATGCCGCCAGCGCCTTGGGGAACTCTTAAGGGGGCTCGTATCAAAAGGGTATGGACTGCACCTGTTTGAACCGCGCTGGTTTGACCCCGAGGCGGAGGAAAAGCCCTTTAAGTCACCGACTGTAGTTCCCCAGCCGAAGCGTGAGGACATGATCCACGGGCTGGAGGATACCTGTTCCGACGATGCGCTCTGGCTGATCGCGGCAATCACAGAGTATGTGAAGGAAACAGGGGAATATGGGTTTATCGATGAAGTGCTGACTTATGCGGACGGCGGAAGTGGTACCGTGTATGAGCATATGATGAAGATTCTGGATTTCTCTTTCAAACAGGTCGGAGAGGACGGCGTATGCAAAGGCTTACGTGCGGACTGGAATGACTGCCTGAATCTGGGCGGTGGAGAGAGTGCGCTCGTATCCTTCCTTCATTACTGGGCAATTGAGAACTTTCTGGAGCTGGCAAGGTTCCGTCAGGATGCAGATAATGTAAAGAAATATGAGGCAATGCAGCAGACGGTCCGTGAAGTATGCGGCCGGGAACTGTGGGATCAGGAGTGGTTCATCCGCGGTATTACGAAGAACGGCAGGCGCATCGGTACGACGAAGGACAAGGAAGGGAAGATTCATCTGGAGTCCAATGCATGGGCGGTCCTGTCCGGGGCGGCGAGTTATGAGAAGGGAATCCAGGCAATGGACAGTGTGCAGAAATACCTGTCCACACCTTACGGGATTATGCTGAACGCACCGTCCTTTACCGTGCCGGATGATGATATCGGTTTTGTGACAAGGGTATATCCCGGAGTCAAGGAAAACGGTTCTGTCTTCAGCCACCCGAATCCGTGGGCATGGGCGGCAGAATGCCGTCTGGGAAGGGGAGACCGGGCAATGGAGTATTACAATGCCCTCTGCCCGTATTACCAGAACGACAAGATTGAGATCCGGCAGGCAGAGCCTTACTCCTACTGCCAGTTTATCATGGGGAAGGACCACAGCGCATATGGACGGGCGAGGCATCCGTTTATGACAGGAAGCGGCGGCTGGGCGTATTTTTCCGCGACAAGGTATATGCTGGGAATCCGTCCGCAGTTTGAATATCTGGAGATTGATCCGTGTATCCCGGCACAATGGGACGGCTTTGAAGTAAGCCGTGTCTGGAGGGGGATCCGGTATCAGATTATCGTTGAGAACCCGGAACACGTCATGTCAGGAGTGAAGGAATTGTATTTGGACGGGGAAACTTACGCACCGGCATTTTCCAGTGCAGGGCTCGTTAAAGAAGGAGATACATCAGGACAGTCAGCAAAGAGGTCTGTGGCACAGATCCCGCTTTTAACAGATCAGAAAGAACATACAGTCAGAATCATCATGGGAGAAAGGAAGGCACAGTTATGATAGCATTCGGTACAGGCGGCTGGAGAGCAATTATTGGAGATGAATTTACAAAGGCGAACATACAGATACTTGCAAAGGCGATGGCGAGGAAGATGAAGGCAGAAGGCGTGGAGGAAAAAGGGATTGTCATGGGATATGACAGGCGTTTCCTTTCGAAAGAAACGATTTACTGGTCATGTGAGATCTTCGCAGAGGAGGGGATCAAGGTCTGGTTTATTGATCGTTCCGTTCCGACCCCGCTTGTCATGTTCTATGTGATGAAACACAACATGCCATACGGCATGATGGTGACGGCCAGCCATAACCCGGCCATCTATAACGGGATCAAGGTGTTTACAGAGGGCGGAAGGGATGCAAATGAGATCCAGACGCAGGACATTGAATGTTACATTAAAGAAATAGAGGATGAGTTCCAAGGGAAACCACTGCCGTCAATGCCCTATGAGAAGGCTTTAAAAGCAGGGCTTGTAGAAGAGTTCAATCCCCTGAATGAATATCTGGATAATATTATCGACAATATTGATATGCAGAAGATCAGGGATGCGGGTCTTAACATTGCCCTCGATCCGATGTACGGGGTCAGCCAGACGTCATTGAAAACGATCCTGCTGACGGCGAGGTGCGATGTAAACCTTATCAACGAACGCCATGACACCTTGTTCGGAGGGCGGCTCCCGGCGCCAACGGACGGGACACTGCGGGCTCTCAAGACGTATGTGATTGATTACGGCTGTGACATCGGACTGGCAACAGACGGGGATGCGGACCGGATCGGTGTAATTGACGACAAAGGAAGATTTCTGCACGCCAATGACATTTTGGTGTTATTATATTACTATCTTGTAAAATATAAAGGTTGGAAGGGACCGGTTGTAAGAAATGTTGCAACCACACATATGCTGGATAAAGTGGCGGAAGGGTTCGGCGAAACCTGCTATGAAGTCCCGGTAGGATTTAAGCACATTTCCGCTAAAATGCAGGAAACAGGAGCAATCCTCGGCGGGGAATCTTCCGGAGGGCTGACCGTACGCGGGCACATCAACGGCAAGGACGGGGTGTATGCGGCAATGCTCCTTGTCGAGATGCTCGCCGTGACAGGAAAGAAGATGTCACAGATTATGGAAGACATCCAGAAGGAATATGGCACGATTCACATGGAAGAACGGGATTATAAGATGACGCAGGATCGCAAAGAAGAGATTTTCCATATGCTCATGGAAGAAAAGCTTTTGCCTAAAATCGATGTGCCGATGCGTGATGTGTCCTATCTGGACGGGTGCAAAGTATACTTCGAGAACGGCGGCTGGATTATAGCCAGATTCTCAGGAACAGAGCCACTTCTGCGTATCTTCTGCGAGATGCCGGATGAAATGCAGGCGAAAGCATTATGTGAAGAATTTGAAACATTTCTGGATCTCTGATCGCTGCTTCCGGGAAAAGGAAACATATGAAGACGAAAAGAAAGATTTCTATTAAGTCAAGGATCATTGCACTGATGGTCTTATGCTGGCTTCTGCCCCTAATCCTGATCACGGGGGTAAACGTGTATTACATCTCAAGCAATCAGTTTGAGAGCAAGATTTCGAAACAGATCGAACAGCTCAAGTTCAACGACCAGGTGAGCGCAGAGCGTCTGAATAAGGTAATAGAAGCGTCCCGTCAGGCATCTTATGACGGGACGCTTACTGACCTTTATGTAAGGTATAAGAAGGGGGCTATTCCGGAGCACGACCTGCTCGCATCCAGTATGTATTATCTGGGGGACAGGTACGGGCGGGACAGCCTCATTAAGGCCTCCATTCTGTGGTACAGGGATGATCCGGCCAGACTGAACAGCAGTGCTTACAATACCGGCGAGGGCGGGACCTACCAGCTGGTACAGAGATACTGGGACGAGGACCACGAGGCGGTCGAGGCGCTGGCCGGGAACCTTGATACAAAGGTGCAGTTTTACAGCAGCGGAAACAGGCTGTATCTGGTGCGTAATCTTTACAGCCCATCCTATGTAAATGCAGGTACACTTGTGCTGCTTATCAATAAAAATGAATGCTTTGAAAACTATTCTGTTTTCCCGTCCGGGACATCTGTGACACTTCATGTGGATGACTGTAACCTCCGCCTAATTGGGGATGAGGTTACTGCGAAGGAAACGGGAAAGGAGGAGATGGGGGGAGTCTCCGGATATACGTGGGACAACGGTATTCTCTGCATCTATCATGACATGCTGGCAGGGGATCACAGGATTACTTCGCTTGTCCGGTTCGATGACAGCTCCTCCTTCACGCTGTTTTACGGATATAAAACCATACTGATCGGGATGGTACTCTGCCTGATCCCATTGCTTTCCATCCTTCTGTGGGTGTTCTACAGGCATGTGACAAAGCCGGTTGAAAAGATGATGGACGGTGCCGTGGAGATTGAAAAAGGAAATCTCGGCTATCAGCTGGATTTTGAACCTGAGAGCAAGGAGTTCCATTATCTTGCGGATTCTTTTAATAAGATGTCAGAAAAGCTGAAATACCAGTTTGACCATATCTATGAGGAAGAATTGGCACTGAGGGATGCACGGATTATGGCGCTGCAGTCCCACATCAACCCACATTTTATGAATAACACACTGGAGATTATCAACTGGGAGGCGCGCCTGTCCGGGAATCAGAAGGTGTCGCAGATGATTGAGGCCCTGGCGACGCTGATGGATGCAGGAATAGACAGGAAAAAGCAGCCGGAGGTACTTTTGTCCGAAGAAATGATCTATGTGAATGCTTATCTCTATATCATTGCTGAAAGGCTCGGGAAACGTCTTACGATTAAGAAAGAGCTTCCCGATGAAATCATGCAGTACAAGGTTCCGAGGCTGATCCTGCAGCCTGTGATCGAGAACGCCATTGAACATGGCGTCGTGAAAAACGGTCAGGGGACGGTCGTCTTATCCGGCCGTAAAGAAGGCAGGTTCTTATATCTGGAAATTGTGAACGAGGCACATCTGACGAAGGAAGACGAGGCAAAGGTCGAGAGGCTTCTGGATGTGGATTATGATACAAGCAAAGAGGCTTCAGGCAGTCTGGGGATTGCAAATGTGAACCAGAGGCTTAAGATTCTGTACGGGGAGCCGTGCGGACTAAGCATGGAAAAACTGGATGAAAACCATGTCCGTGCCCGTTTGACTATCCTTGTCGGGGAAGATGGCAAGATAATGCAAGAAATCACAGATTGAGTTATTCACTTTTCCTAAAAAAACGTCATAATAAAAGTATAAATTATACAGAATGTATAAGCGATTGGAGGAGAAGTTATGAAGAAAAAAGTGGTTTCAATTTTACTTGTAACAGCAATGGTTGGAACAATGGCAGCAGGGTGTGGTTCCAAAAAAGGAAGCGACAGCAAGGACGAGGAGTTATCCTTAAGCGTCACAACAACATTTGCCGGTGAAGATGGAAATGCACCGAATTATAAAGAAGCCGTTTCCGCATTTGAGGAAGAGACTGGAATCAAGATTAACGATTCATCCGCGGTTTCAGACGAAACATTTAAGGCACGTATCGAGACAGATTTCCAGGCTGGTTCAGAACCGGACGTACTGTTCTTTTTTAACGGGGCAGATGCAAATTCATTTATCGAAGAAGGAAAAGTTATTTCTATAGACGATATCAGGGCTGAATATCCAGACTATGCATCTAATATGAATGACGACCTGATACCGGCATCACTGGTAGATGATGTGAAATATGCGGTTCCGGTAAACGGATACTGGGAAGGCCTCTTCTGTAATACAGAAGTTCTGGATGCAGCAGGCGTGGAAGTTCCGGGAGCAGATTACACATGGGCTGATTTCGAGGCAGACTGTGAGAAGATCAAAGCAGCAGGCTACACGCCGATCGCATCTGCACTGGGCGAGATCCCTCATTACTGGTGGGAATACAGTATCTTCAACCACACTTCACTTGACAGCCATCTCGAGGTTCCAAAGAGTGTAGATGAAGGCAACGGACCTGGCTGGGTAGAAGGTATGGAAGATATTAAGAAACTGTATGAAAAAGGATATTTCCCGGAAAACACATTATCAGCAAAAGATGATGAGACATTTGCACTGTTTACAAGCGGAAAAGCCGGATTCTTAATTGATGGTTCATGGAAAGTAGGCGGTATCGCTTCAGCATGCCAGTCAGACCCGGATGATGCATCCACACTTGATAAAGACAAACTGGATAAATTCACAGTTACTTATGTTCCGACTAACGGGGAAAGAAAAGCAACAGACCTGATCGGCGGACTTTCTGAAGGATATTACATCACAAAGAAAGCATGGGACGATGAAGCTAAGAGAGACGCAGCCGTTAAATTCGTAGAGTACATGACAACAGACGATATGGTTGCAAAATTCGCACAGCACACAGCATCTGCCTTAAAGGAAGCTCCGGAAGTAGATGATGCAGAGTTTAACTCCCTTCAGATCAAGGCCATTGACATGATGGCAGGTGTTTCATCCCTGACAGGTGCAGTACAGGATATTTTCAACGGAGAATGCAGGGTATCAACATTCGACGGTATGCCTCAGATCGTTACAGGAGAAGTCAGTGCAAAGGACGCTGTAGCGGAAGGTCTTGAGATGTACGCAGAGCAGACAGCAGAATAGGCATAAAACTTATAACCGGGGCGCGTGTCTGTGAGAACCGTGAACAGACACGCCTCCGGTTTTTAAAACTCAGTAGGAGGCAGAGTCATGGAATCTAATATATACAGAAACAAAAAACCGCTGTTTGTGTTCCTGATACCGGCATTCATATTCATGGTGATTTTTCTTTACTATCCATTTGTTAAAAATATTCTGAACAGTTTCCAGAATATTTCCAGCCTTGGTGCTGCAAGCAAGGGATGGAACGACCCCTGGTATACGAACTATGTAAAAATGTTCAACGACCCGAATATGCGGACCGCAATCTTAAACACAATTATCATGATGCTTGTAACAATTGTCGGCCAGGTCGGAATCGCAGTCGCACTTGCACTGATGGTTGATAACATCAAAAAGGGGGCAAAATTCTTCCGTACCGTATTTTTCTTCCCGATTGTTATCTCAGCTACCGCATTAGGTCTGATGTTTAACCTGATCTTCCTGTATGACAAGGGAATGGTCAACCAGCTTTTAGAATTCCTTGGAAAAGGAACCCTGACTGACTGGAAAGATACGGCACACGCGCTGGTTATCATGCTGCTTCCGGTTATGTGGCAGTATGTAGGTTTTTATTTTGTAATCCTTATCACCGGACTCAACAATATTCCGGAAGAATTATATGAATCCGCATCTATCGACGGTGCAACAAGATGGCAGAGGATCAGGTATATTACACTGCCGATGCTGAGAAATGTCATCTGCACATGCGTTGTCCTGGCAGTAACAGGAGCGCTGAAGGTATTTGACCTGCCGTGGGTTATGTTCCCGAAGGGCATGCCGCTAGGCAAAACATGGCTGACCGGTACCTATATGTACTATCAGGCATTTAATACGAAAAATGTAGACTACAGCTCTGCAATCGCAGTCGTGATCGTAGTGCTTGGAATTGTAACCTCTAAAATCGTCAACAAAGTGTTCAAAGAAGCAGATTACTAAGAAGGAGATAAGGCATGAAAACAAAAACAAAGAAACGTATGTCACCCGGCATGATAGTGATTTATGCAATTCTCATCTTCTGGGCCCTGACAACAATTTATCCGATATTCTGGATCATCATGAACTCATTTAAAGCAAAAAACGAGATTCTGGCAAATTCATTTTCCCTGCCGGTCGGTGATCTGTTTACAACATCTAACTATAAAACTGCCTTTGAACGTTTGAATATATTCAGTGCTTACCGGAACAGTATTATCATATCCTGTACCGTAGCGCTTGTCGTAGTTCTGCTGGCAGGGCTGGCATCCTTTGCCATCGTCCGCTACAGCTTCCGGTTAAAGAAATTTGTTTACTCACTGATCATAGCAGGCATGATGTTCCCTGTGTTCTCGACGATCATCCCGGTATTCAGAATGCTGAATTCGATACATATCGCCAACACAAACAATCTGTGGCTCTCCCTCTTATCCGTGGCACTGCCCCAGATCGCGGGGAACCTGTCATTTGCGATCGTGGTGCTGAGCGGTTATATCAAGTCTCTTCCAATTGAACTGGAAGAAGCCGCATACATGGAAGGGTGCAATGCCTACCAGATTTTCTTCAAGGTGGTGATGCCGCTGACAAAACCTTCTTTTGCGACAGTAGCGATTTTCTCATTCCTGTGGAGTTATAATGACCTGTTTACACAGATGTTCCTGCTGCGCCTGCCGGAACAGAGGGCTATCACCCGCCTTCTGAACGAGCTTACTGCTATGGAGGGAACCAACTACGGACTTATGGCGGCAGCGGTAGCATTAGTTGTCATTCCGGTCATAATTGTGTATATTATATTACAGAAGCATATTATCAAAGGTATGACTGCAGGAGCCATCAAAGGGTAGATCCGCAGGACGCCTTGTTTATGAGGGTGGGAAAATGTATAAAGTTGTAATTATCGATGATGAGCCGATTATAGTCGAAGGCTTGTCCCGTGTGATTAAGTGGGAAGAATACGGCTGCCGTCTGGCCGGGACTGCATATGACGGCATGGAGGGCGTGAAGGTGATCCGGGAACAGGAACCGGATATCATCTTCTCAGACATCGCCATGCCGGGCATGGACGGATTGAAGATGATCGCGGCAATCCGCGTGGAACAGCCCGATGCCATGATCGCCATACTCACAGGCTACCGGGACTTTGATTACGCGCAGACTGCCATCCGTCTAGGTGTATGCAGATTCCTTTTAAAACCATCCAACCTCACCGAACTGGAAGAGGCCGTTCAATTCATGGTAAGCGAACTGAAGAAGAAACAGCCGGAAGCGGCAGGGCATGAGGACACGGAAGAGGATTCCGAAGGAACTGCAGGAAGCTTTATCGTAAAGAATGCTATGGAATATATGCAGAATCATTATGCGGAAAAGGTTACCTTATCCGAGCTGGCTGACAAGATGTATGTGAGCCAGTGGCATCTCAGCAAGCTCCTGAATAAGCATATGAAGAAGAGCTTCAGCGAACTCCTGAATGAGATCAGGGTAAAAGAGGCGAAACAGCTTCTGAAGGACCCTTCTTTAAGAGTCGGTGATGTGGCGGAGATGGTCGGATTTTTGGATATTGCACACTTTTCAAGAGTCTTTAAGAAGTATACAGAAATGTCTGCCAATGAGTATAGGAATAAAAAGCTTGGCTGATATCAGTTATTGAAAATGTCTATAAATAGTATAGAAATATTCTTTTATACAATCTGCATAAATGTATTGGATTTCTGGAACGGAAAAACGGGAACAAACAGGGAAACAGGTTGTGCAGAATAACTAATTTGATGAAATTTTTCCTGAGAGCTTGCAAATTTTTTAACAATTGGTTATTATAGAAACAGGCAATAGACTGGGTTCTAGTTGTCTATAAGTAAACTGCATAGTGGGATGATGTTTTTCAAGAGAGAGCCGGACAGACCGGCCGCCGAAGAGGCAAGCCATGTATACGAGGGTGAACGTATACGGGTGAAACTTTCAGGCAAAAGGACTGGGAAACGTACCACATTCTGAATCTTGTGCTGAGCGCTTTTTAAAACAAAGGAATCAGGGCAAACAAACAGAAAGGAGGACGATTTATACACGGGCGTGTTTAAATTGTCTTTTTTTATCTTTGAAAAGCCAAAGGAGAAGAAGGGTAACATGAGCAAAGGCAACTACATAGTCATAACCAACAATCCACTTGTTTTTGAAAAGCTGAAAGACGGGCACGAAGTCATATACAGGGAGATTTCTTACGAAGAGATTCTAAAAGACGTCAGAGACAGAATCCACGATGGTCACCGGCTTTTAACACATCCGTTATCAGGAAGCGTAAAGCCGAATGAAACACCATACAAATCAATTCTAATTACAAAAGGAAAGGAGAAGATGGATGACTGGTCCGTACAGATCATTGAAAGTGCCATCCAGGCCTGCCGGAAGTTTGAATTTAAGTCAGACAAGTACGGCGCCGGGGTGTACAAAGACTTTCAGATGATTGACTGGACCCTGTTAGAAAGTGGATTGGCATCAGCCGACCTTTGGTAGGCCGGTGCACATGGCGGCGGCTGCAAAGAGAAGCACCAGCGCCAGTAAGTTCAAAAGAGGTTTTGAATCGCCTAGTTGTACGAAAACTATGAAAATGCTGATACTGTTCGCACCTGCGAATAGTAATCAAATAATTGAGAGGAGGGCATGACAAGTGAGATTAGAAATGGGACACATTTACATTAAGGATATCCAGTTCGGACCGGAGTCAAAGATTGAAGACGGAGTCCTTTATGTATCCGAGGAGGCTGTGAAGGCAGTTGCTCTGGAGGAGGAAAAGATTAAGAGTGTATCACTTGATATTGCGAGACCGGGAGAGTCAGTAAGAATCACACCGGTAAAGGATGTTATTGAACCGAGAGTAAAAGTTGAGGGAAGAGGAGGAATTTTCCCGGGCGTCATCTCTAAGACTGATACAGTCGGAGAAGGCAAGACTTATGCACTGAAAGGAATGGCTGTTGTAACAGCGGGCAAGATCGTTGGATTCCAGGAAGGTATCATTGATATGACAGGCCCCGGAGCAGAATATACACCATTCTCAAAGACACAGAACCTGGTTATGGTATGTGAACCGGAAGAGGGAATCGAACCTCATGATTATGAAAAAGC
The DNA here is from genome assembly GCF_003479085.1 of Clostridium sp. AF19-22AC. Lineage (NCBI taxonomy): Bacteria > Bacillati > Bacillota > Clostridia > Eubacteriales > Clostridiaceae > Clostridium > Clostridium sp. AF19-22AC. Next base: position 62,087 of record NZ_QUGN01000031.1, read on the forward strand.
AGTGAGACTTGCAGGATTCAGGGTTGCAGTTTATATTGGGGAATTAGCTCGCGACCTGACACCTGATGAGACAAAAGTATATGAGACATGCACGATTAAAGAAGGTATTGAGAAGTATCCTGACCTTCCGAGAGTTGCATATGTACAGATGCTGCAGAGCCAGGGGCTTCTGCATGACACATATGTTTACGGCGTAGACGCAAAGAGAATCGTTCCTACAATCTTAAGCCCGACAGAGATCATGGACGGCGCGATTGTATCAGGAAACTGCGTATCTGCATGTGACAAGAACCCGACATATGTACACCTGAACAATCCGGTTGTACATGATTTATTCGAACAGCACGGAAAAACTCTGAACTTTGTATGCCAGATCATTACAAATGAGAACGTGTACTTAGCTGACAAACTCCGTTCATCCGACTGGACAGCAAAGCTCTGCAAGATGCTTGATCTGGACGGCGTTATCGTTTCTCAGGAAGGATTCGGAAATCCGGATACAGACCTGATCCTGAACTGCAAGAAGATTGAGGCAGAAGGCGTTAAGACTGTTATCATCACAGATGAGTATGCAGGACGTGACGGTAAATCCCAGTCTCTCGCAGACGCAGACCCGGCAGCAGATGCTGTTATCACAGGCGGAAATGCAAACCAGGTGATCATTCTTCCTAAACTGGACAAGGTGATCGGTACTCTGGACTATGTAACTAAGATCGCAGGTGCAAGTGAAGAGACTCTTCGCGAGGATGGAAGCTTGGAAGTTGAGCTTCAGGTTATCACAGGCGCAACAAACGAAACTGGCTTTAACAAGCTGAGTGCAAGATAGCGGGGAGGAGAAGAAATGGCTAAAATTAAAGTTGTTCATTATATTAATCAATTCTTCGCACAGATTGGCGGAGAGGAAAAAGCTGATTATCCGGCAGAAATCCGTGTAGGAGAGGTTGTTGGACCGGGTATGGCACTGACAGCCAGCTTTAAAGATGATGCAGAGATTATCGCTACAATCGTGTGCGGTGACTCTTATTTCAATGAGAACCTGGAGAAGGCAAAAGCAGACATTCTGGCTATGGTAAAAGAGCAGGCTCCGGATGTATTTATCGCAGGACCGGCATTCAACGCAGGACGTTACGGCGTGGCATGTGCTACAATCTCTGCTGCAGTACAGGAAGAACTGGGAATCCCGGCACTTACAGGTATGTATGTTGAGAACCCTGGTGCAGATATGTTCAAGAACCAGGTATATATGATTGCTACGAAAAACAATGCGGCAGGCATGAGAGACGCTGTTTCTAAGATGGCACCTCTGGCATTAAAGCTTGCAAAAGGCGAGCCGATCGGTGCATCCGCAGAAGAAGGCTACATGCCTAACGGCATCCGTGTAAACTTCTTTGAAAAAGAAAGAGGTTCACAGAGGGCAGTAAAGATGCTGCTTAAGAAACTGAATGACAAACCGTTCGTAACAGAGTATCCGATGCCAGACTTCGACAGAGTTGACCCGAATCCGGCAGTAAAGGATTTAGCTCATGCAAAGATCGCCCTTGTAACATCAGGCGGTATTGTTCCGAAAGGAAATCCGGACCATATCGAAAGCTCCAGTGCATCACACTACGGAGAGTACGATATCACAGGTGTATATGACCTGACAGAAGAGACATACGAGACAGCACACGGCGGATACGATCCGGTATACGCAAACAAAGATTCAGACAGAGTACTGCCTGTAGATGTGCTTCGTGACCTTGAAAAAGAAGGCGTTATCGGGGAACTGCATAACAAATTCTATACAACAACGGGGAATGGTACGTCCGTTGCCAACTCAAAAGCATTTGCTGCTGAATTTTCACAGAAACTGCTTGCGGCAGGCGTAGACGCAGTCATCCTCACCTCCACCTGAGGCACCTGTACTCGTTGCGGTGCAACGATGGTGAAAGAAGTGGAAAGAGCGGGAATCCCTGTAGTACATATCTGTACTGTAACACCGATTTCTATGACAGTAGGGGCGAACAGAATCGTTCCGGCTATCGCGATACCACATCCTCTTGGAAACCCGGCATTAAGCCACGAAGAGGAAAAAGAACTCCGCCGCAGGATTGTTGTAAAAGCACTGAATGCTTTAACAACAGAAGTAGACGGACAGAAGATTTTCGAGTAAAATAAAAAGGGGGATACCTTCCTGATAATAGTAATCAGGAAAGTATCTCCTGCAATTGAATTCGCGAAGGAGAGGAAACTTTCGTTATGAGCAAAATATATGACGTTATTATTCTGGGAGCAGGCCCGGCAGGACTTGCAGCAGGATTATATGCAGGCAGGAGCCGTCTGTCCACACTGATCATCGAAAAAGGACAGGACGGGGGACAGATCGCGATCACAGATGAGATCGAGAACTATCCGGGACAGATCGTAGATGGGGAGTCAGGCCCGTCACTGATTGAGAGAATGACACAGCAGGCTGAAAAGTTTGGCGCAGAGCGCGTATCTGATACAATCAAAGAGGTTGAACTGGAAGGCGAAGTAAAGATCTTAAAGAGTGAGAAAGCAGAATATCAGGCTAAGAATGTAATCATCGCAACAGGAGCCCATGCAAGACCGATCGGCTGTAAAGGTGAGAGGGAGTTTATGGGCAAGGGTGTATCTTACTGTGCAACATGCGATGCCAATTTCTTTGAAGATTTTGAAGTATATGTAGTAGGCGGCGGCGACTCCGCAGTTGAGGAGGCTATGTACCTCACAAAGTTTGCCAGAAAAGTAACCATTATCCACAGACGTAATGAACTGCGTGCAGCAAAATCCATTCAGGAAAAGGCATTTGCTAATCCGAAGATCGAATTCTTCTGGGATTCTGTAGTGGAAGAGCTTTTCGGTGACGATATTCTTCAGTCTATGACAGTGAAGAATGTAAAGACAGGAGAGATCAGAACAGTAGAGGCTGATCCGGATGATGGAATGTTCGGCCTGTTCGGGTTCATTGGAACAGTTCCCAACTCTGACGTGTTCAAGGGAATCATTGACATGGACGAGAGAGGATACATCAAAACAGACGCTGATATGCATACTAATATCCCGGGTGTTTATGCGGCAGGAGATGTCCGCATCAAGAGCCTGAGACAGGTTGTAACAGCGGCTGCTGACGGCGCAATCGCAGCCGTTCAGGTGGAAAGAAGTATGTCAGATTATTTCTAGGACATACAGTAACCAAAGGAAGTACTTTACAAGAATGGAGGGTTTGACCAATGGTAGATTTGGATAAGACTAATTTTGAGGAAGAAGTTTTAAAAGCAGAAGGATATGTATTCGTAGATTTCTACGGAGACGGCTGTGTGCCATGCCAGGCACTGATGCCGAAGGTACATGAATTTGCAGAGACATATGGCGATAAGATGAAATTTACATCTTTGAATACAACAAAAGCACGTCGTCTTGCGATTGCACAGAAAGTTCTTGGACTTCCTGTTATGGCAATTTACAAAGGCGGAGAGAAGATCGACGAAGTAGTGAAAGATGATGCTACTCCGGAGAGCATTGAAGCAATGATTAAGAAATACATCTAATCAGATGTTTTCTAGATCATAGATTACAAGATGAGTGATATAACTTACAAGAAAGGAGATCGAATAATTATGGCTATCTTAGAAGGTAAAAAAGCAATAATTATCGGAGACCGTGATGGAATTCCGGGACCGGCTATCGCAGAATGTGTAAAAACTGCCGGCGCTGAAATCGTATTTTCATCCACGGAATGTTTCGTCTGAACGAGTGCAGGCGCAATGGACTTAGAGAATCAGAAGAGGGTAAAAGAATTTGCTGACGAATACGGTGCAGAGAACTTAGTAGTAGTTCTCGGTGCTGCAGAAGGCGAAGCTGCAGGTCTTGCAGCTGAGACTGTAACAGCAGGTGATCCTACTTTTGCAGGTCCATTGACAGGAGTCCAGCTTGGACTTCAGGTATATCACGTATGTGAACCAGAGATGAAAGAAGAATTTGATGAAGCCGTTTATGATGAACAGATCAGTATGATGGAAATGGTACTCGATGTTGATGATATTATCAATGAAATGACCGACATCAGAGAGCAGTACTGCAAGTTCTAATAAAACTTATAGACTGTTAGTTCTACTTCACAAGTTAAGAGGGGCAGGCCTTAAGTGTACCCGATAAGGGCCTGCCTTCTTTTTTTTCCTGTAATGCAGTTCCTTACCGGAATTTATATCACGAATCAAATTAAATGAGCTTAAGAAAGGCGGAAAACCAATGAACAGTGTAATTAAAGGAGCAAGCTATGTATTAGTACATACTCCTGATATGGTTTTATATAATGGTACAACACAGACAACAGAGAAGATTGTAAACCCGGAATCAGAGTATTTAAAAGAAGTGCCAAACCACCTGCGTTCCTATGAGGAAGCAGTTTCCTACTGGCCGAACCAGACTTATATCGGAAATGTACATCCTGATGAGCTTACAGGGGTAGAATTTCCGTGGTATGACAAGAAGAAAGAAGATGCCGGCCGTTACGGAAAATTTGGTGAGATCATGCCGGAGGAAGAATTCTTATTCCTTGTACAGGCATGTGACATGTTCGAGGTTGTAAAACTGGAAAAAGGTTTTGTTGCAGAATACAAAGAAGCATTTGCGAAAAACCCGATCATTTCAGAAGATATCGTAGAAAAAATCACGGAAGGCGCTGAACTCTCTGAGATCGAAGAATTCGTAAACAATGATCACGCAGAGGGCCTGTACTTCCAGAATAAATTGGTTGGATGTGTAAAACCGGCACATGATATTGATGTGAATTTATCTTCACATGTTATGCATGAAAACCTGATGAGCAAGGCATCCAGCGTTCTTGCCCTGCTTTATGCAGTACGCAATGCAGGAATTGAGAAGTCTGATGTTGAATATGTTATCGACTGTGCAGAGGAAGCATGCGGCGATATGAACCAGAGAGGCGGCGGAAACTTTGCAAAGGCGGCAGCCGAAGTGGCAGGACTTGTCAGCGCATCCGGATCAGACGTAAGAGGATTCTGTGCGGCACCTGTACACGCAGTAATTGAAGCGGCAGCACTGGTTAAATCAGGTGCGTACAAGACAGTTGTTGTAACAGCAGGCGGATGTACCGCGAAACTGGGAATGAACGGAAAGGACCACATCAAGAAAGGCCTTCCAATCTTAGAAGACTGCCTCGGCGGATTTGCTGTTGTTATTTCTGAAAATGACGGAGTCAGCGCTGAGATCGACCTGAATCTTCTGGGACGCCACAGTGTAGGAACCGGTTCTGCACCGCAGGCAGTTATCGGAAGCCTTGTAACAGAATCACTTGACAGAGTGGGCATGAAGATTACAGATATTGACAAATTTGCACCGGAGCTCCAGAACCCGGACATCACAAAACCGGCAGGTGCAGGAGATGTTCCGCTTGCCAATTACAAGATGATTGGTGCGCTTGCTGTAAAACGCGGCGAGCTCGACAGAAAAGCACTGGCTGATTTCACAGCTTCACACGGACTTACCGGATGGGCTCCTACACAGGGACATATTCCTTCAGGTGTGCCTTATATCGGATTCGCAAGTGAAGACATCAAAGAAGGCCGGATCAATAATGCAATGATCATCGGTAAGGGAAGTCTGTTCCTTGGAAGAATGACAAACTTATTCGATGGTGTATCCTTTGTAATGCACGGAAATACAGCAGCACAGGAGAGTGCAGCAGACGCAGGTGTTTCAGAGGATGAAGTAAAGAAGATGATCGCAAACGCAATGAAGGATTTTGCAGCTTCTTTACTGGCAGAGTAAGGGAGGCAGTGACTATGGCAGATAATATTCAGAAAATGATCGCCGATACCTTCCTTCAGATGGCGGAGGGCCTGGAGACAGGAAGCTTCGGTAAAAGACCGAAAATTGCACTGACAGGCATGGGCAGCGAACATGGTGAAGCAAACGCAATGGAAGCAGCAATTGCCGCTGCAAAAGACGGAATAGATGTATATTACATTGGAACTTTAGAGTCAGAAGAGAATGGAAATTCTTCAGGCAATGTTATCACTGTAAAGGTTGAAGATGAAGAAGCGGCCCACAAGAAGATGGAAGAACTTCTGAAAGAAAAGAAAGTAGACGGAGCAGTTACCATGCATTACCCGTTCCCGATCGGCGTATCTACAGTAGGACGCGCTGTGACACCGGGCAGGGGCAGAGAGATGTATGTGGCAACAACAACGGGTACATCCAGTGCTGACCGTATTGAAGGCATGATCAAAAATGCAATTTACGGAATCATTGCAGCAAAAGCATGCGGAAATGCAGAACCTACAGTCGGAATTCTGAATGTGGACGGAGCGCGCCAGACAGAGATCGCCCTGAAGCAGTTAAAAGATAACGGCTATCATATCAATTTTGCTGAGTCAGCAAGAGCTGACGGCGGATGTGTCATGAGAGGAAACGATGTCCTTCAGGGGACACCGGACATCATGGTATGTGATTCCTTATCCGGAAATATCCTGATCAAAATGCTGTCCTCCTTCACAACAGGCGGCAGCTATGAAGCATCAGGATACGGATATGGCCCGGGAATCGGCGAGGGGTATGACCAGCTTGTCATGATCATTTCACGTGCATCAGGGGCGCCTCTCATTGCAGGAGCGATCCGTTATGCGGCGCAGCTTGTAAAAGGCAGAATTTTCGAAGTGGCAGCAGCAGAATTTGCAGCAGCAAATAAAGCAGGACTTGCAGATATACTTGCAGCCAGAAAAGCTTCTGACAAATCCGCAGTGGCACAGGAAGTTGTAACAGCGCCGGCAAAAGAAGTAGTTACTGCACAGATCGCGGGAATCGAGATCATGGATCTGGAAGACGGCGTTCAGGCACTCTGGAAGATCGGAGTGTATGCAGAAAGCGGAATGGGCTGTACAGGACCGATTATCCTTGTAGCCGATGCAAACCTTGCGAAAGCAAAGGAAGAGCTGAAAAAGGGCGGATATATCGCGGATTAAAGCGGCTTGTGTAAGGCGGCCGGTCTTCCGGTCCGCGTATGGACAATCGTGGAGGAATAGGACAATGTAATAGGGTGCTGCAAAATGATGAGTAATCACCATTTTGATATGCTCCCTTCTAGGTAGACAAGTGAAATAATAAA
>NZ_QUGN01000032.1:0-28015 GCF_003479085.1 Clostridium sp. AF19-22AC
GGAATTTAGTCCTGCACTGGAATTTACTTTTTCAATTCAGCCCACGCTCATTACAAGCGTGGTCTGTGTTTATGCCTTGTACAACAGGATACAGAGGATTTATTTCATATCCAGTTCCTTGAGTTTTAATTCATTTTCGGCACTCTTTTTATTGGTCATTTTAATTAGCATAAATGGTATAATTGCTAACAAAAAGATGACAGCCGGCCCAAAGTTAATGACACCGTTCATTTTAGACAATACACCTGCGCCCATCTCTGTATTTGCAACAAATCCGACGGCACCAAGGGCAAGGATTCCTACAGATCCCCCGACTGCGTTTCCAAGCTTCGTTGAGAAAGAAATACAGGAATAGATTACTCCGTCTGAACGGATGCCGGTCCGCAGCCAGGCGTCATCGATGATTTCTCCACTCATGGAGTAAACAACGGTTGTGATACAGTTGCTTGCACCGTAGAGGAAGTGAATAAAAATCAATATCGGGGCAGATACTTTTCCCGCAGCCAGGTACAATACTACACAGAGGACAGCAGAGAATACGCATGATATAGCCGCACAGATCTTTTTATCCACATACTTGAATAGTATAGGTGAATATAAAGAAGGCATTGCCATTCCGATAGAAATAGCAGTAGCACAGCCTGCAATCACGGTAACATCCTGAATGACATAGATGAAATAATAAGCCATAATGCCCAGACGACCCATAACTGCCGTTAATACAAGGAGCATACCAATCATAAGCATAATGGCGTTCCGATCCTGAAATGTCTGCTTGAAGGAATTAATCAAGTTTTTCCCTGTCCCAGAAACAGACTGTTTCTTTTCGTTTACATTGCCGATAAGCTCTTTGGAATAAATTCCACAGATCCAGAAGCAGGACAGGGAGACAACTGCAAATAATAATGCCGCGTAAAAATATCCATTTCCAGAAGATGTGGAGCCGTTTCCAAAGAAAAGGATAATTGGCATTGCAATGGCGTTGAGCAGCATGGCTGCCGCACTCATAAAAAAGTTAGAATAAGAAATGAGTACTACACGCTCGCCAACTTTCGTAGTCATGGAATTTACGATGGAGGCAGTGGAAATGTTAACTGCCGTATAAGCCATGCCGCAGAGTACATAAGTAACTGTGCACCAGGCGATTTTCCCGGGCATGGATATATCCAGATTCAGGAAGCACAGTGCGCTGAAAATTGCCAGTACAGGGGCTCCGAATAATATGTATGGCCGATAGCGCCCCCAGCGGCTCTTTGTGTTTTCTGCGATGGCACCGAACATAGGGTCATTGATAGCATCCCATATCCGAGCTCCCAGCATGATCATGGAAATGACCATAGGGGTAAGGCCTACAACATCGGTGTAGAATACAGTCAGGTAAGTACTGATCATCATCCATGAAAATTGTGAGCCGGCACCTCCCAATGCGTATGCAATCCGCCTTGGAATCGAATAACTTGCATCTGTTGATTTTTGCATCATGGTTTTCTTTTCTTCACTCATAATGAAATCTCCTTATTGTTTTATACTTTTGAGAGATGTCCCCGTGATATGCACCTTCTCTCTTCTTCCGAATGTACACGTTTTGTACATAACCCTATTCTACATCGTAAGCCGGCTTTTTACTTTCGTAAATCTTACTTCTCTAGCATACTTTTTTAACCGTTCAGAATCTATTTGAAAAAGTAAAAGGTCAAATTTTAGATTGTTAATATAGTGATTTTAACCTTGGGGAAAGATTGGCAAAATACAGCTACTTATATTGTGATATTCAAATTTTTTTGCTGTTCTATAATCTAAATTACAAATGTTATCTGAAAATACTTTCATAATTCTTAAAAAGTGCACAAAAAGAAAAGATTTTTTGTTTATATTCAACGAAAAAGAAATTTTTTCCTAAAAAGTATTGTAATTTACGGAGCGAATGATATGATGAAAATAAGTTACAACGAAACATTAAAAAAACAGAGAAAACAGAAGGAAAACAAAAGGATTCAAAAAGGAGGAAAACATGATGAAACCAGAAGAGTTAAAAGAAGCATTGAAAGGTATTTGCGCGATTGCAGTAACACCAATGACAGAAGACCGGCAGGTTGATTATGAGGGGATGAAAAAACATATTCGTTTTCTGAAGAGCAAGGGGATCAGCCGTGATAATCACTGTACACTGGTTGTCGGCGGAAGTACCGGTGAGTGCGGGGCGCTTACGATTCCCGAGAGAAAGAGGCTTATTGAGACTGCAGTTGCAGAGGCGGGGGAAGAACTGCCGATCATAGCAGGCTGTAACCACAGCAATATTGAAGACGTAAAAGATCTGATTTCTCATGCAGAACAGGCCGGCGCAGCCGGAGTAATGGTGCTTTCTCCTTATTATTACGTACCGACAGATGAAGCTGTCTTAAGATTCTATAAAGAGATTTCCAAAGGTACGAATATTGGAATCTTACTATATAACAACCTTGAGGTTACACATAAAGATGTACCGCTTGAAGTAATGGAGCAGTTGGTTGGCGCGTCAAATGTAGTAGGCATTAAAGAATGTACACCAAACTTTGCAAAGATGGAAAAGGTGGCGCGTAAAATCGGAGATAAGATCACGGTTATTAATGGACATGGGGAGTTTCTTGAACCATTTGCGGCGATTGCAGGTACAGCAGGTTTTATTTCCAGTACATCTAATTTTGCACCTGAAATTGCAGTGGAGATGTGGAAAGCCAGAAGTGTGGGGGATTATGTAAAAGCGAAGGCTATCCGCGACAGACTTACCCCGTATCTTGATCTGGCCGCTTCCGAGAGTGCGACAGGCGGTGAACCGGTAGTGCTTGCAATATTGAAACGGGCAGCTACACTTGTAGGTTCTAATTGTGGACCGGGCAGGATACCACTTCCGGAGATTGATGAAGTACTGGATGCCAAAATTAAGAGGATGCTGGAGGAAGTAGGATTAGTATAAAATAGAAATGAGGGAATATTTATGAAAAAGAGAATACTGGCATTGCTAGTTTGTGCTGCAATGGTTATTTCTATGACTGCATGCGGCGGATCATCAGACAAGAAGGCGGAAAAAGAAGAAGGCGGTTCTAAAGACGGCAAGACAGAATTAACTTTATTAAGACTGGGCGACCTGACAAAAGCAGAACCTATTTTCAAGCCGATTGTTGAAAGTTTTGAACAGGAGAATCCGGGTGTTAAGGTCAACTTTGAGGCGATGGCATGGGCAGAGGCTACAACAAAACTGAAACTTCTCGGTGCACAGGGCGATTTACCGGATGTGACATTTACAAATATAGCAAATGGATGGGATCTGGCTTCGGAAGGATATTTGATGGATTTGTCCGATATGTTGGCATCAGATGAAACAATGAGTGCTGAATTACCGCAGTCTGTTATTGATATTGCAACTACAGAAGATGGAAAGATGTACTGGGTACCCGCGGCTACAGGCGCTTTCGGACTCTGGTACAATAAAGATTTATATAAGCAGGCAGGACTCGACCCTGAAACGCCTCCGAAGACGGTGGAGGATATGGTGTCCTATGCCAAAACCATTACTGAGAAGACAGGCGTTCCCGGGTTAGGCTGGGGGATATCTGCAACAGAAGATTTCGCAAACGTAGTAGAAAGCTTTTATTCCAGCTATACAGGTACAGATATTTGGAGCGACAAGGACAAGTGTTTTACATTTGAAAAGGACGATAAGAACCGTAAGTTATTTGCGGAGGCTTTGGACGAATTAGCTGCCATTACAAACGATTATGGAATCACACAGGCGAATGTGATCGAATACAACCCTTATGCAATCAGGACGTTATTCAGAGACGGTGAAGTTGGTATGTATCTTGATGGTGTGTGGGCAGTGAAAGAACTGCTGGACGAGCTGAATAAAGGCGAAGAAAGTAAGTTTAATACAGGATTGTTCCCGGAAGGTCCGGCCGGTTCACATCCGATCATGGGCTGTGATGGCTGGGCAATTCCGGAGGCCTGCAAGAATAAGGATGAGGCGTGGAAACTGATCCAGCACCTGATGTCTTCCGATAACCAGACGAGACATGCTTCTCAGTGGGGGCTGCTTCCAATACTCGAATCAGAGAAAGGAAAGGAAGAGTTCTCAGGTGAATACTGGAATGCATTGGTAGAGCAGGAGCAGACAGTTGCTTCCAGACCGAAGGATAAAAATGTAGCCATGATTGAACAGGCAGTTGCAGACGGAGCGCAGGCAGCAGCTACGAGAAAGATGAGTGCCAACGAGGCGATTGATTATATGATTGAAACTGTAAACTCAAATTACAGCGATTAGTTATTTTATGATGGGCAGGATAACTGCCCATCAGTTTTAATAACATTTTTGGAAGGTGGCAGGTATATGAAACCAAAGAAAAAAAGAAATAAGCTGCCTTATATTTATCTGATACCGGCAGTTGTTATCATTGTTGCAATTTTCGCGATCCCCCTTTTCAATTTGTTATGGTATTCTTTTGCCAAGGTAGATTTGATCGGTAATTTCCGAGGATGGGTCGGGCTGAAAAACTATGAATACCTGCTCACCCCGGCGTTTGGAAAAACGTTGGTCAGGACTCTGATCTGGGTAGTATGCGGTATCGCCGGAATCTTTTTAGTGGGGACGACACTGGCGCTGGCCCTTAATAAACCGATACCGGGAAGAGGTTTTTTCCGTACAGTTGTTATTATTCCCTGGGTCATACCGCATGTGTTCGCAGGCACGATGTGGAGCTGGGTGCTGAATTCTTCAAATGGGATTGTAAATACCATTCTTCTGAGTCTGGGGATTATAAATCAGCCGATTAGTTTTCTGGGGGCGGACCTTGCACTTGCTACGGTTATTTTTATCAGAATCTGGAAAGGTGTACCGTTCCTTGTTATGAGCCTCTTGTCTGCACTACAGACGATACCTTCTGAAGTGGAAGAGGCTGCAAGGCTTGATGGTGCTCTTGGTCTGAAATATTTTTGGCACATTACACTTCCGCTTTTGAAACCGGTCATGATTATGAGCGGTACCATTTTGATGGCGTGGTCATTCACGATCTTTGATCTGGTATATGTCATAACAGGAGGCGGTCCTTTAAATGTAACGGAACTGTTGAGTATTACCATATACAAAAAGGCATTTATCAATTCTGACTTAGGCGGTGCGGCGGCTATAGCAATCTTTACAATGATATTCGTGTCTATTATAGCATTCTTCCTTATGAGACATAACGCGAAGGAGGAGAATTAGATGATGAATATAAAGAAGCGTAAAAAGATAAAAAACTATGTCATCCGGTATTTTATTATAATTATGTGGGTAATCATTGCCCTTCTTCCAATTTATACAGCGGTAATGACTTCTTTAACCCCATTTGAAAAACTGGGAGAAAAAATGTTGTATCCGAAGTACTTTCACTGGCAGAATTATGTGGAACTGGCCGGACAGACGCCGATGTGGGAGTACTTAAAGGCTTCCGTCATTTATGCCCTCGGTACCAGTATCTTTACAATAGTGATTTCAATTCTGGCAGCGTACGCGTTATCCAGATTTAAATTTAAATTCAGGGTAGCGTTTATGATGCTGATCGTCGCTATCCAGGTTATTCCACAGATCGTAATCGTAACGCCATTATATGGAATCTCTAATTCCACAGGTCTGTATGATACGTACATTGTTGTAATTCTGGCGATGGTGGCGTCTGCAATAGCAAATCCAATCCTATTGCTGAAAGGATTTTTTGACAGTATTTCAGTAAATCTGGAGGAGGCTGCGGCGGTTGACGGATGTACGAAAGTAATGGCGCTTGTGAAAATAATTTTACCGATTTCATTGCCAGCAGTGACAACTGCATTCGCGTTATCCTTCTTTACGGGGTGGGATGCCTATTTGTATCCAATGATTCTGACATCCTCGGCCGGGAAAGTTTCTATGACAGTCGGGTTATCCAGAATGGTTGATATTGTAACACCTTGGAACTGGATTATGGCAGGAACTGTGCTGGCTATCGTTCCACCAATCCTGATCTATCTGATGGCGCAGAAATATCTGATTGGGGGCCTGACGGCTGGCAGCGATAAATAGTGGCTATTGTGTGGAGTCGTGTTTATATGTAATCAGGGAACGAGAATAACAAAAAGGAGAGGAAAATATGGATGGAACAGGGATTTTAAAAATTGGTGTCAGCAGGTTCCTATATGGAAAAGGTGTGATTCAACAACTGCCGGACGAGATTTTGAGGTATGGAAGCAAGGCATTTATGGTTGGGGGGAAGACCACACTGCCCTTAGTCAGAGGTCTGGTAGATACACAGATGAGGGAGAAAAAGATTGCAGCAGTCTGGGTAATCATGGATGAACCAAATTCTGTTGATTTTGCAAAAAGGCTGGCAGCAGATGCAGGTAAAGAGAAGGCAGAGGTTATCGTAGCAATTGGCGGCGGTAAATGTATGGACCTGTGTAAAGTATTTTCAGATCTGGCCGGCCTGCCGCTTATAACAGTGCCGACATCTGTAGCTACATGTGCAGGGGCATCGGCTGTAAGTATTATGTATACAAAAGAAGAGGGGCGTTATGACTGTTCGATTCCGAAAGAAAAAGAAGTAGATTCGGTACTTGCGGATCTGGACATTATCGGGAAATCTCCGAAGCGGCTTTTTGCTTCCGGAATCATGGACTCAATAGCGAAGCTTCCCGAAATCGTAAATGGCAGAAAAGAGATGGATTACCCCGAGGTTACGATCTATAAATATATGGCATATGCGAACTCCAGATTTATATATAAGTTTCTAACGGAAAACGGATTAAAGGTGTACCAGAACCCAGAGGCAGATGAGAGACTCCTCACGGACCTTATGCTCATAAATCTGATTATTACATCTATGGTGAGCGGCTTCTCCAGCGGTTCCGATCAGCTTGCGGTTGCGCACGGGCTGTATGACGGGACGCGGATGTTCTTCCCGGAAGAATCAAAAGGGGCGCTGCACGGAGAGATTGTGGCAGTAGGGATTTTGATGCAGATGCGCTTTAATGGGGACCCGGAGGAGGAATACCAGAATATCCTTTCCATGATGAAAGAAATGAATATGCCTACAAAACTGAAGGATATAGGGGTCGAACCGACGGAAGGAAACGTGGCAAAACTAAGGGAATATAATATTATGAAAAATAATATTGTACATGAAGATGACCTGAAGCGGTTAAACCTTGCTTTTCAGGAAATTATCTGACATTGGAATATCATAATCGCTCAGGGAGGAATTTATATGGGAAACAAAATATTGGATGCGGTCAGAGGCGGCCTGATCGTTTCCTGTCAGGCATTAGAAGATGAACCTCTGCACAGTTCTTTTATTATGCAGAGGATGGCTGTTGCAGCTATGCAGGGAGGTGCGGCAGGAATTCGCGCCAATACGGTCGAAGATATCGTTCAAATTAAAGAAGTGGTAGATCTTCCTGTGATCGGGATTATAAAAAAAGTATACGGCGATTCAGATGTTTTCATTACACCTACTATGAAAGAGATTGATCAGTTAATGGTGATTCGTCCTGAGATTGTTGCACTCGACGGTACAGACAGAAGGAGACCCGGTAATATCAGTCTGGAAGATTTCTTTAAAGAAGTCAGGGAAAAATACAAAGACCAGTTATTTATGGCGGACTGTTCTACGCTGGAAGAAGGGGTTAGGGCAGCAGAATTAGGATTTGACCTTATCGGGACTACTTTGAGGGGGTATACAGAGTATACAAAGGATGTCCGCCTCCCGGATCTTGAGATGATGAGGACGCTGGTAGAAAAGGTAGAAAAACCGGTTATAGCAGAGGGAGGCATCTGGACGCCCAGACAGTTGAAAGCCGCATTAGATACGGGTGTTCTGGCTGCGGTAGTAGGAACGGCAATTACGCGGCCGATGGAAATTACGAAAAAATTTGTCGAGGTTTTATAAAGAGATAGCGGATCAGAATAAAAATTTATGAATAAAGTTGTTGTGCTGCACTGAGAACAGGGGTTAAAATGAGATTAAAACTTATGCGTTAAGCAAGATCATATGGGAGAGGTAGAAATATGAGCCAGGATAACTTTACAATGCAGATACGCTCGGCATATCCTCATTTAACAAAGGCGGAGAAAAAAGTTGCAGATTACATACTGGAGAAAGCTTCTGAAGTTCTGTACATGTCGATTACAGATCTGGCTGATGCGTGCAAAGTCGGGGAAACGACAGTATTTCGTTTTTGTAAAAGCTTGAAACTGCAGGGTTATCAGGAATTTAAGATTCAGCTCTCCCTTAGTATTCAGGATGAAGACAGGAATAAAGGCCAGGAAATTCTGACAGAAAACGTCAGTATGGAAGACAGCTTTCAGGTTATGTCCCAAAAACTTCTGAATTCGAATGTCAGTGTGCTTATGGAAACGCAGGCCCTGCTCGATTACGGGAAAATAGAAGAACTTACAGACAAGCTGATTCAGGCACGGAGGATCTTCTTCTTTGGTGTGGGGGCGAGCCAGATTATGGCGATGATGTCGGCAAATAAGTTCCTGAGGATTGTCAATAAAGTTTACTGCTATACAGATTCACACATGCAGACGATGGTGGCATCTACACTGACAGAGGATGATGTGGCAATCGTAATCTCTTACTCCGGTTCAACAAAAGATTCGATTTTAATTGCCAAACTGGCAAAGGCGGCAGGAGCCTATGTAGCAGATATTACAAGATTTGCAAAATCACCTCTTACGAATTATGCGGATGTTGTTTTACTGTGCGGCGCAAATGAGGGCCCCCTGCAGGGGGGCTCAACAACGGCTGTGATGAGCCAGATGTATATCATGGAGGTTGTTTATATCGAATACTATCGAAAAACATATGAATCCAGCTATGAGTATAATCAGAAAACTGCACAGTCTATCATAGATAAAATGTATTAGCAAACTGTGCCGGATACAAAAGAAGCCTCGAAGTAGACAACAGGATATTTTGAGGCATTTTTTGTATACCCGGATTTAGGAGGGATACAGTGAAAATTCTAGTTTGTATTAAACAGGTTCCCGGAACAACTTCTGTAGAAATCGATCCTGAGACGGGTGTCCTGAAGAGGGATGGCGTAGAATCAAAAATGAACCCATTTGATCTCTATGCGGTCGAACAGGCGCTTATCCTGCAGGAAAAGTACGGTGGAAATGTAGATGTAATTACAATGGGACCAGCCCAGGCAAAGGCGGTTCTCGAGGAAGCTATTTATATGGGGGCTGACAGAGGAATTTTGATCAGTGACCGGAAATTTGCCGGGGCTGATGTTGTTGCAACCAGTTATACACTCTCTCAGGGGATCAAAAAGGCAGGACAGTATGACCTGATTCTCTGCGGGAAGCAGACAACAGATGGAGATACAGCCCAGGTCGGACCGGAAACAGCGGAGTTCCTTGATATGGAGCATGTAACAAATGTAAAGGAGATATCAGCAGTCGAAGGTTATGAGGTTCTGGTGACGGAAAATCAAGAAAATTGTTTTAGAAAAATCCGTCTGAAAACGCCTTGCCTCCTGACAATTGAAAAAGATGTAAACTCTCCCAGACTGCCTTCTTATAAACGAAAGACGGAAATGAAAAACCCGGATATAGTTGAATTGTCGCTCTCAGATTTTGAGGATGTAAATGAAGAAAATTATGGGCTGCTGGGTTCTCCGACTCAGGTAGAGCGAATTTTCCCTCCCGAGAAGAATGAATCCAGACAGTTATTTGAAGGTCCGGGCAGGGAGCTTGGTGACCGGATATTTGAGATTTTGAAACTGAAGAAGTTTGTAGTTTAGGTGGATAACGGTTTTGCAAAGACTCAGGAGGATAAGATATGGGAGTTTTAAAAGTGCATCAGGACCGGGTAAATGAAGAAACGGCGGAGGAAATGTGCAAAATGTGCCCTTTCCATGCGATCACATATGAAGGTAAAAAGCTGGAAATCGGGGCCGGATGCCGGATGTGTAAAGCGTGTGTAAAGAAGGGGAGTTCAGGTGTCATTACATATGAGGAATTTCAGAGGCCGGAGATAGACAAAGATGCGTGGAAAGGAATTGTAGTATATGCTGAATGGGAGGATGACCGTATTCATCCTGTGACATTTGAACTGATCGGAAAGGCACGGGAGCTGGTGGAGGTAAACAGGCAGCCGGTATCGGTCCTTCTGATTGGGGACAAGCTGGGAAAAGCGGGGGAGGAACTCAGACATTACGGGGTTGACTGCATTTATACTTATGAGGATCAGAGATTCCTCGAATTTAAAGCATCTCTTTATGCCAATATTGTAGAGAACTTTGTGGAAAAAGTCCACCCATCAGTCATGCTGTTTGGAGCAACGATAAAAGGCAGGTCGCTGGCACCACGGATTGCGGCCAGATTCAGGACAGGACTGACAGCCGACTGTACATCGCTTGAAATGAAAAGCAACACAGATCTTGTACAGATCCGACCAGCCTTCGGAGGGAATATCATGGCGCAGATAAATACACCAAACTCCCGCCCGCAGCTATGTACCGTCCGGTACAAAGTGTTCACCGCGCCTGAGCGAAATGAGGGCGCAGATGGCATCATCAAGAGTATGGATATTCCGGAAGAGAAGATGAAATCAGGAATAGAAGTACTTCACAGAGTTGAAAAACCCAGAGAGGTTGATCTTGCAGAGGCAGAGACAATTATAGCAGTCGGCCGGGGAATCCGGACCCAGAGTGACCTTCTCATGGTGAAAGAGCTTGCGGGCCTGCTGAATGCACAGGTGGCATGTACAAGACCACTGATTGAAGCAGGATGGTTTGATGCCAGACATCAGATCGGATTAAGCGGGAGGACCGTAAAACCGAAACTGCTGATAACTCTGGGCATTTCAGGTTCTGTTCAATTTGTCGCGGGAATGAGGGCGGCAGAGTGTATCATTGCGGTGAATACGGATAAGCATGCAGGTATTTTTGATGTAGCCCATTACGGATTTGCAGGAGATCTGTATGAAGTGCTCCCGGTATTACTGAGACAATTGAAAGGCGGTGCGAAATGAAGTTAAACGAGGAACAGCTCATTTATTTAAAAAGGCTGATAGAGCCAGCAAGAATACAGACAGGAAAAGAGATCGGAGAAGACTACAGTCATGATGAGCTGGGAGGTATCACCGCGTATCCGGATGTTCTTATAAAAGTGATATCGACAGAAGAAGTTTCAAAAATCATGACATATGCATATAAACAGGATATTCCCGTTGTAGTCAGGGGCGCAGGGACCGGACTTGTAGGTGCGGCAGTAGCCGTATGCGGGGGGATCATGATCGAGACAACCTTGATGAATCATGTGCTAGAACTGGATGAAGAGAATCTCACAGTGACGGTTGAACCCGGTGTCCTTTTGATGGAACTGGCACAGTTTGCAGAGGAACACAGTTTTCTGTATCCGCCTGATCCAGGGGAAAAGTCGGCGACTATAGGGGGAAATATAAGTACAAACGCCGGAGGAATGCGGGCGGTGAAGTATGGTGTTACAAGAGATTATGTAAGAGGACTGACGGTGGTGCTTCCCAATGGGAAAGTAGAGAAATTTGGCGGCAAAATAGTAAAGAATAGTTCGGGGTACAGCTTAAAAGATCTGATCGTCGGCTCGGAGGGTACGCTTGGTATCATTACAGAGGCGATTTTGAAATTAGTGCCTTTACCAAACAAAAGTGTAAGTTTACTGGTTCCCTATGAAAAAATAGAAAATGCGATCGAAACAGTACCAAAGATTATCAAATTAAAAACGACTCCCACGGCTATTGAATTTATGGAGAGAAATGTCCTGCTTTTTGCGGAAGAATTTCTGGGAAGAAAGTTTCCGGATACAAAAAGTGAAGCTTACCTTCTGCTTACCTTCGACGGTAGTTCTTCTGTGCAGGTTGAGTCAGAATACGAGACAGTAGCACAGTATTGTCTGGAGCATGGAGCCAGAGATGTCTTTATTGTAGACACGCCGGAGCGCAGAGACGCGGTATGGTCTGCAAGGGGGGCTTTTCTAGAAGCGATCAAAGCATCAACTACGGAGATGGATGAGTGTGATGTGGTGGTGCCGAGAAATTGTGTGGCCGAATTTATACTATTTACCCACAGCCTTTCTAAGAAATTCAATATCAGGATTCCCAGTTTCGGGCATGCGGGAGACGGCAACCTGCATATCTATATCTGCCGGGACCGGCTTGCAGAACAAGAGTGGAAATGTACTTTGTCAGAAGTTTTCGCGGAAATGTACGAAAAGGCGTTAAAACTGGGAGGAGCGGTTTCGGGCGAACACGGCGTCGGATATGCGAAGAAAAAATATCTCAGGGAACAGGTGGGAGATGAACAGATACGGCTGATGCGGGAGATAAAACGCGTATTCGATCCAAAAGGACTGCTCAACCCACAGAAAGTAATCTGAGGGTAAAAAACGTAAATAAATATTTTCCGGCTTCCCTTGACATTTTGTCAGCAGTTTGCTACTATTAAAATAATTTAAGAGACTGGGTTGTTACTCCAAGAAGGCAAAACCAGATTTTCCGGGTATAGAGGGTTTCTCTATACTCTGGGAGTCTGGTTTTTTTATTCCTTTTTGGCAGAATTTGGTTTTGCTGTATGAAAGAACTTTCTAAATGATAACCCGTGTGTCTTTTTCCGATAACTGACTTGTGGAAAGTGTACCGCCCGGTATATAATAAAGCCAGCAATGAGGTAAAAAATAAGTGATAGTGGAGGAAAAAAACTATGAGAATCATCGAAACAAAGGATTACGCAGACATGAGCAGAAAGGCAGCGAATCTGATTGCAGCACAGGTTACTATGAAACCTGATTGTGTATTGGGGCTTGCAACAGGATCTTCACCAATTGGTACATATGACCGGCTGGTAGAGATGTATGAGCAGGGAGACCTTGATTTTTCAGGAATTTCCACTGTAAATCTGGATGAATATAAAGGACTGGACCGCGAGAATGACCAGAGCTACTACTATTTTATGCATGAGCACCTGTTTGACCGGGTGAACATCAATGCAGAGCGCACAAATGTGCCGAACGGGATGGAGCCTGATTCTGACAAAGAATGTGCGGGATATGAAGAACTGATCGCATCATTAGGCGGCGTTGACCTCCAGCTTCTCGGACTGGGCCACAATGGCCACATTGGATTTAATGAGCCGGCGGAAGTGTTTGACAAAATAACTCACTGTGTAAATCTGACAGAGAGTACGATCGAGGCAAATAAAAGATTCTTTGCGTCAGCGGATGATGTTCCGAGACAGGCGTATACTATGGGTATTGGGACAATTATGCGGGCTAAAAAGGTTCTTTTGGTTGTCAGCGGAGAAGATAAGGCCGATATCGTGGCAAAGGCATTCTTCGGCGATGTGACACCGGCGGTTCCGGCATCCATCCTGCAGATGCATCCTGATGTAACGATTGTTGCTGATGCAGCAGCATTATCAAAAATCCCGAGATAGTCTGGCATAAGTCATAGAACTGCTTCAGGGATAGAAAGAAGGTTTTTGAATTATGATAATTAAAAATGTACAGGTTTTCGGAGAAGACAAGACATTTACTCCCGGTGAGGTAGTGATCAGCGGAGATGTTTTTGCGGCTTCTGCGGAAAATGACAATGAAGTGATTGACGGAGAAGGCTGTTTTGCCATTCCGGGACTCGTGGACATTCATTTCCACGGCTGTGTCGGGGATGATTTCTGCGATGCCAGTCTGGATGCTGTCAAACATATGGCGGAATATGAGGCGTCTATCGGTGTGACCTCCATATGTCCGGCAACGATGACGCTCCCTGAGGCTGAGCTTCATGAGATCATGAAGACGGCGGCGGCATATGAAGGCGGCAGCGGTGCAAAACTGGTCGGCATCAATATGGAAGGCCCGTTTATCAGCGCCAAGAAAAAAGGTGCCCAGGCGGCCGATCATATCCGCAATTGTGACACTGCACTCTATCGCAAACTTCAGGAGGAGTCCGGCGGCTTGATTAAGCTGGTAGACATTGCACCGGAGAATGAAGGTGCAATGGAGTTTATCGAGGAAGTAAAAGATGAAACCGTGATCTCAATCGCACATACGACGGCAGATTATGATACAGCGTCCGAGGCGCTTATGAAAGGTGCAAGCCATATTACGCACTTATATAATGCAATGCCCCCTCTTAACCACCGTGATCCGGGCGTTATCGGGGCGGCACGGGATGATGAGGACTGCCATGTAGAGCTGATCTGTGACGGCATCCATATCCATCCGTCTGTTGTACGCGCTACATTTGCTATGTTTGGAGCAGACAGGGTCATCCTGATCAGCGACAGTATGCGTGCGACAGGGCTGACGGACGGCCAGTATACGCTTGGCGGTCAGGATGTATTTGTAAAGGGCGCAAAGGCTACACTGAAAGACGGCACGATCGCCGGCTCTGCAACGAACCTGATGGGCTGCCTGAAAGTGGCAGTGGAGCAGATGGAGATTCCGCTCGAGGATGCCGTTGCATGTGCGACCATGAATCCTGCGAAGGAAATCGGAATTTACGATTCCTGCGGAAGTATTACACCAGGAAAAGCAGCAGACCTCGTTCTTTTAGATAAAGAACTGAATGTGAAAGCTGTTTATGTAAATGGGAGAAAACAAGCATGAATTTTGTCCGAAAACATCAAAAAGCAGTCTTTATAATCGGACTGGCGGTTATCCTTCTTTGTACGCTGGCATACTGGCAGCGCCAGTCGACGCTGTCCAGTGCGACGGCTACGAAGCTGAAAGATGAGCCGAGGAAGGGTGAGGCGGTTGTATCAACGTTTTACTACGACCAGCTCACCCGGAAGGAAGCCGCGGTTTATGACATGATGAAGAGCAGGCTCGACAATATGGAAGGCGGGGTTGTAGAATTCCCGGAAGCCATGAGCGGACCTGAATATCTCCGTGTTACGACTGCATTGGAAGATGAGGGATACAATTATTTTTACGGATTTTATGATATTCCGATGACAGAAGATGATGTCTATGTGAAGTATAAAAATACGGACCTGACGACTATCAAAGAAAAGAAGATAACAAAGGCCATCCTGTTCCTTTCCTGCGCGGAAGGGATCAATGAAGCCGGTGATTATGACAAAGACGGCACCGTGAAGAACCTGTCTGAGATTCAGGACGGACTGGCAATAAATTCCGAAGACAAAGTGGAAGGGATTGTAAAAGTCCAGAATGAGACCGAAGAAATACTCTCTCAGATTATGGAGAAGCTTCCGCCAGATTACGGTGAGAAAAAGGCGGTGGATTATTTCCTGAAATGGCTGGATGAGAATATGTCCGTAGCTGTGGGCATCGGTGAGGACGCACTGGATTTCTCCAGTATGGAGGATGTATTTGAAGGAGCGTATATATACAACAACCTGTCGGCTGTAACGGAACATAAGGCGACCTCACTGGGATATGCGAAGATTCTGTCAGAACTGTGCGGCCGTGCGGGCATGGAGTCACATATCGTGCTCGGGATATGGGGAAAGAGCAGTATGAATCAGGAAGGGTATGTATTCTGTGCCATCCAGATGAACGGACAGACCATCTACGTGGATGCCAGCGCTGCCAAAGGCAGTGACCTGGGAGGGCAGCAGTACCTGACCCAGCAGGAGGCAAAGAACCACCTGAAGTTTGTGGAATATTTTGAATACTAGATCTGTATGAGTAATTTGGTAATATTGTACGAAAATATTAAAAAAAAATAAACATTATAACCAAATTATAAACTGTTTCGCTGATAGAGGTTGACTTTGGACACTAATTTTGTTATAGTCTATTCATCAAGTTAATACCAATGGATTGTTACTGTAAGGCAGGCAAAACCAGATTTTATAAGCAAGGCGTACTACGCCATGCTTATAGAATTTGGTTTTTTTATTTCATAGGAATGAAGGATAATTATGGTAATTGAAAAGATTATTAACAATAACATAGTTTCAGCCTTCGACGAAACAGGCAGGGAAGTTGTGATCATGGGACGCGGCATCGGCTTCGGGACAAAGCCGGGAAGAGAAGTGGCACAGCAGAAGATTGAAAAGATCTTCAAGATCAAGAGCCAGAGTCTGGCGGAGCAGTTCAAAGAACTGCTGGCGAATATGCCTCTGGAACATGCGCAGATATCTAATGATATCATTTCCTACGCGAAGAGCCATTTAAAGCTGAAGCTGAACCAGAGCATATATGTGACCCTGACAGACCATATTAATTTTGCGATTGAGAGGTACAGTCAGGGGATTAAACCGGAGAATGCACTTCTCTGGGAGATAAAGCGTTTTTACCAGCAGGAGTACCAGTTAGGGAAATATGCGGTTGATATTATCTGGGAGAGGCTGCACATCGCGCTTCCGGATGATGAGGCAGGATTTATAGCACTTCATTTCGTGAATGCGGAGTATGGGACTGATATCCGGGATGCACTGAATTTCCCGAATCTGATGAAAGACATTCTGGATATTGTAAAGAGTGAGCTGGGAATCGAATTCGATGAAGGTTCCCTGCATTATGAGCGGTTTGTGACACATGTGAAGTTCCTGCTCCAGAGAGTGTACCGGAAGGAGCTTCTTCCGAATGAGGAGAATGAACTCGCCGAGATGATGCAGATGAAATATCCGAAAGAGTATGCATGCAGCAGACAGGTGGCAAAATATATAGAGGATGCTACTAATAGTAAGATATCCGGGGAAGAGATCATGTATCTCTCGATTCATATCCGGAGAGTGACAATGGTGGAGAACGAAAAATAAAAGGAGGAGAAGACATGTTCGATTTTTTAAAGAAAAAAAGCAAAAAACATCTGCTCGGGGCACCGGCAGCAGGAAAGGCGGTATCAATCAAAGAGGTAAACGACCCGACTTTCAGTGAGGAGATTCTGGGAAAAGGAGTCGCTGTCATTCCGTCAGAAGGAAAGATTTATGCACCGGCAGACGGTGAGATTGGAATGGTATTTGATACGCTTCATGCAGTGAGCATGACGACTGATTACGGCGCAGAAGTGCTGATCCATGTAGGACTGGATACCGTAAAGATGAACGGGGAAGGTTTTGAAGGACACGTGAAGGCAGGAGATAAGGTGAAAAAAGGCGACCTTCTTCTGACCGTTGACCTGGAAAAAGTGAAAGCGGCCGGATATGATATCATAACTCCAATGCTGATCTGCAATACAGGAGACTATGCCGCTGTGGAAGCAATGGCCGGTAAGGATGTAACTGCCGGGGATGATGTACTTTCTGTGGAAGAGAAATAAGGTTACTGGTTCAATGTATTTTAGCCGGCAGTGTACCGGTTTAAAATAAATAAAGGGATTAATAGTCAAAAGGATTCGAGAAGGAGGAAAAATATGAAATATTTACAAAGATTAGGTAAATCCTTGATGCTCCCGGTTGCTTGTCTCCCGGTTGCAGCTATTTTACAGGGTATAGGTTACTGGATTGACCCGACAGGATGGGGCGCTAACAGCGTTGTTGCAGCATTCCTGCTCAAAGCAGGCGGTGTTCTGATTGACCAGATGGCGATTTTGTTTGCGATTGGTGTAGCAGTTGGTATGGCAGATGACAATGACGGTACCGCAGGACTTGCAGGACTTGTATCATGGCTGATGACTACAACGATTCTGTCACCTGCAGTTGTTTCTATGCTCTTAAAGATCGAAGTAGATGCAGTTGACCCTGCATTCTCAAAGATCCAGACACAGTTTATCGGTATCCTCTGCGGTATTATCGCAGCAGGCTGCTATAACAAGTTCAAGAGCACGAAGCTTCCAGATGCATTCTCATTCTTCAGTGGAAAGAGATGTGTTGCGATTGTAACAGCAGGAGCATCTATTGTATCATCTTTAGTTCTGTTCTTTGCTTGGCCGGTTATTTACAAGGCGCTGATTTCATTTGGCGAGATGATCATGAACCTCGGCGCGATTGGAGCTGGATTATACGGATTCTTTAACAGACTCCTGATTCCGTTCGGTCTGCACCACGCACTGAACTCTGTATTCTGGTTCGACGTTGCAGGTATCAATGATATCGGTAAATTCTGGGGCAACATGGACGGCGGTATCCTTGGACAGACAGGTATGTACATGTCCGGATTCTTCCCGGTAATGATGTTTGGTCTTCCGGCAGCAGCGCTGGCAATGTACCATACAGCAAAAGAAAACAAGAAGAAAATTGCAGCAGGTCTGTTATTCTCAGCAGCGATTGCATCATTCTTCAACGGTGTTACAGAGCCTTTGGAATTCTCATTCATGTTCCTTGCTCCGGCACTTTACGGTATCCATGCAGTACTGACAGGTATTTCATTAGCAGTTGTGGCAATCCTGCCTGTGAGGGCTGGTTTCAACTTCAGTGCAGGTCTTGTTGACTGGATCCTGAGTTTCAAGGCTCCGTTTGCAGAGAACCCACTGCTTTTGATTCCGATTGGTGTCGTAGTTGGAATTATTTACTATGTCATATTCAGATTTGTTATTGTTAAATTCAACCTGAAGACACCGGGCAGAGAAGATGACGATATGGATGAAACACAGGTACAGCTGGCAAATGATGACTTCACGGCTATCGCTGAGATCATTCTGGAAGGTGTCGGCGGTAAAGAAAATGTTTCAAGTGTTGACAACTGTATTACAAGACTTCGTCTTGAAATCAAAGATTACACAGCAGTAGATGAAAAGAAGATCAAATCAGCAGGTGTTGCAGGCGTTATCAGACCTAGCAAGACAGCTGTACAGGTCATCATTGGAACGAAAGTTCAGTTTGTTGCTGACGAATTTAAAAAACTCTGTAAATAAACAGAGCCAAATATAATCCCTTTTCTGAAAAGACCGCGTTAAGCGGTCTTTTTGGAATCACGGAGTAAGGAGCAGGAAATGAAATATATACTGGAGGCATGCGTTGACAGTGTACAGTCAGCGATAGAGGCGCAGAAAGGCGGGGCGGACCGGGTAGAATTATGCGGGAACCTGATTATTGGGGGGACATCCCCGGGGAAGGCTTTGTTTCAGCAGGTGAGAAAGTATACTGACCTGAAGATCAGGGTGCTTCTGCGGCCGCGGTTCGGTGATTTCTGTTATGATGATTATGAATTCGCCATGATGCAGGAAGACACCCAGATGTACAGGGAACTGGGGGCGGACGGGCTTGTCACCGGAATCCTGACTCCTGACGGGACACTGAATATGCAGCAGATGAAGGCACTGGCTGACACGGCAGGGAAGATGGATGTTGCACTCCACCGCGCCTTTGATGTCAGCTGGGACCCGTTTGTGACTCTGGAACAGGCTGTTTCTCTGGGGCTTAAGACCATACTGACAAGCGGAATGAAAAACAGTGCATGGGAAGGCCGCGACCTGCTGAAAAGTCTCGTGAATGAGAGTGACGGGCGGATAGAGATTATGGCCGGCGCCGGGATCAGTCCGGAAGTAATCAGAGAACTCGTGCCATATACCGGTGTGACTGCCTGCCATATGTCTGGAAAAATTGTCAGGGACAGCAGAATGGAATTTCGGAGAGAAGGCGTCAGCATGGGATTTCCCGGTTTCAGTGAATATGAGATATGGGAGACTTCGGTGGAGAACATAAAAGAGGCCGTGCGGGTATTGGGTGAGTTGTAAAAAAATTTTGATTTTACTCCTTGACAAAAAGCAGGGAATAAGATAAGATTTCAGCGTAAGCAGCCATATATAGGATGCATCAATCCACAGGCAGATTCAGATGCCGGATTGAAAGATTGAATACTGGAAAAGCGTTGAAGAGAACAAGTAGTAATAATGCGGAGAAAACAGAAAGCAGCCGGCTGATGAGAGGCGCATGACACGGTTATTTACGAATACATCTCCAAGCTTCACACCGAACGCCGGACGGCGGTCCTTACAGGCCGGCAGGAAGCAAGTAGGCTGTGACGGAATGGTACACGTTAACGTACTGAGTGATTAAGCATGATAAAGCGGTTTATGTCCCGTGTTTACCTGCCAGATACACTCACTGAGGCAGACGGTGCGAATTGTCTGCGAATGAAGGTGGTACCACGAGTTTATGAGCCCTCGTCCTTTCAGGATAGGGGCTCTTTTTGTATACAGATGTTCAGGTGTGAAAAATTATGAAAAGAAAGAAGGATGAAGACAATGACACTCTACGAAGAATTACAGGCCAGAGGGCTGATTGCCCAGGTCACAGACGAAAAGCTGATTGCTGATTTAATCAATAACGGGAAGGCGACATTCTATATCGGGTTTGACCCGACAGCGGACAGCCTCCATGTAGGACATTTCATGGCACTGTGCCTGATGAAGCGTCTTCAGATGGCGGGGAATAAGCCAATCGCGCTGATTGGCGGAGGAACAGGCATGATCGGTGACCCTTCAGGGAGATCCGATATGCGCCAGATGATGACGATGGAGACAATACAGCACAACTGTGACTGCTTCAAAAAGCAGATGAGCAATTTTATTGATTTTTCAGAAGGCAAGGCGCTTATGGTCAACAATGCTGACTGGCTGCTGGATCTGAATTATGTCGATGTTCTGCGTGAAGTTGGTTCCCATTTCAGCGTGAACCGTATGCTTTCAGCCGAATGCTACAAGCAGAGGATGGAAAAGGGACTGACCTTCCTTGAGTTTAATTACATGATCATGCAGGCATACGACTTTTACGCATTATACCAGAACTATGGCTGTAACCTGCAGTTCGGCGGTGATGACCAGTGGGGCAACATGCTTGCCGGAACGGAGCTGATCCGCAGAAAGCTTGGAAAAGATGCAAGCGCCATGACAATTACCCTCCTCCTGAATTCAGAAGGAAAGAAGATGGGAAAGACACAGTCTGGTGCAGTGTGGCTTGATCCTGAGAAGACATCACCTTTTGACTTTTACCAGTACTGGAGAAACATCGGAGATGCAGACGTCCTGAAATGTATCCGTATGCTGACCTTCCTTCCTCTGGAAGAGATTAATGAGATGGATAACTGGGAGGGAAGCCAGCTGAACAAAGCGAAAGAAATTCTGGCATATGAACTGACCCAGATGGTTCACGGAGAGGAAGAAGCGAAGAAAGCACAGGAGAGTGCAAGAGCACTGTTCAGTCAGGGAAATGCTGCAGAAATGCCTACGGCAGAGCTGACAGACGACGATATGACAGACGGTTCCATTGACATCCTGACACTGCTCTTAAAGAGCGGACTCGTTCCTTCTAAATCAGAGGCAAGACGTGCCGTAGAGCAGGGCGGCGTCGCTGTGGACGGAGAAAAAGTGTCAGATATCCATGCTGCATTTGCAAGAGATTCCTTTACCGGGGACGGTGCTGTTTTGAAAAAAGGTAAGAAGAATTTCCGTAAAGTTGTGATAAAATAGAGTCAGGTACAGTAACTTTATTATAGCGGATGTCCGGAGTGGTGCAAAAGCAGTTAAAACATAGTACTTTCCCGGAAGGTCCGTTTAATGAAACAGGAGGAAATGAATATGGGATTTAAAGAAATATCTGTGGAAGAACTTCAGTTTAATCCGTTTACCAAGATCGGAAAAGAATGGATGCTCGTAACGGCAGGAGATGAGACCAGCCATAATACAATGACGGCAAGCTGGGGCGGCGTTGGTGTCATGTGGGGAAAGAACGTAGTCAGCGTTTATATCCGTCCGCAGAGATACACAAAGGAATTTGTGGATGCCAATGACACATTTACACTTTCCTTTTACGATGAGGCCTACAAAAAAGCACTTGGCATCTGCGGAAGCAAGTCCGGCCGCGACTACGATAAGGAAGCGGAGGCAGGTCTGACACCATATTATGTAGACGGAACGACTGCTTTCGAAGAAGCAAATATGATACTGGTGTGTAAGAAACAGTATCATCAGGATATGGCTGCAGAACATTTTGATGAAAAAGAAAACGATGAAAAGTGCTATCCCCAGAAGGATTACCATACCATGTATATGGCGGAGATTGTAAAAGTTCTTGTAAAAGAATAGTTATTTTGCCGGAGGCCAGACAGGGCTTCCGGCAAATTTCATCTTCGGCCCCTGTGCTGGCGAACATCAATAAAATGGAGGCTTTCTACATAAAAATAACAGTAAACAGGTGATAAAGTGAAGCACAGGTGATATAATAGTGTGAAACAGATTATGTAAGCAAAGAATCATGAAGGAGGAACTTCTATGTATTATAAAGAGTATGGAAATACAGGGATGAAGGTGTCCGCCATTGGCCTGGGGACGATGCGCTACGATGCCGACGATGTCAGTGCGGGGAGATTCGAAAAGTGTGCGGAGATACCGCTGTATGCCTTGGAGAATGGCATCAATTACTGGGATACTGCTCCCGGCTACTGCGATGATAAAAGTGAGATTATCACAGGAATTGCGCTTTCACAGGTGAAGAGGAACGATGTATATATTACCTCTAAGACGAACTTTAATACAATAGGAGAGAACCCGACCAGAGATGATTTCAGAAAAAGACTGGAGATGTCACTTGACAGACTGAAAACAGATTACATAGACTTTTATCATATGTGGTGTATGCTGGATCTGCAGTCATGGGAGAGACATATGGAGGTCCTGTATGGATTCTTCGAGGAGGCTAAAAAAGAAGGCCTTATCCGCAATATTGTATTTTCCTCCCATATGCAGGGCAATGACATTGAGACTGTTGTGGAGACTGGGAAATTCAGAGGCATGCTGATCGGCTATAATGCCCTTAATTACCGTTTCCGTCAGAGCGGTATTGAAAAGGCGTATAAAGAAGGAATGGGCGTTGTCGTCATGAATCCGCTCGGCGGGGGAATGATTCCAAACAATCCGGAGGCATTTACATACCTTACAGAGGGAACTGACCTCAACGTAGCACAGGCAGCATTGAGGTTTGTCGCATCCCACAGGGAAATAACTATTACACTGGCAGGATGTACGACAAAAGAACATGTGGACGATGCAGTAAAAGCTGTAGAGAATCTGGAAGAACGCCCGGCAGAGGAAATCATAAGACAATATGAGGGGAGAGGAGAATCTCTGAACAATCTCTGTACAGGCTGTGCGTACTGCAAAGGATGCCCGAAAGAAATCGAAATTCCAAAATACATGGATGCATATAACCAGTACATACTGACGGGAAATAAAAAGGCCATACCGGACCGCCTTGACAACCACTGGGATATCCCGAAAGAGAAAGTGCTGGAATGCATTGCCTGCAAAAAATGCGAGAAGCAGTGCACCCAGCATCTGCCGATCGTAGACCGGCTGAAAGAAATCGGAGAACTATAAATGAAAGTGTAACTGCACATTTTCAAAGGGGTCTGACCCCTTTGAAGCTGCTTGTTAAGAAATAGACAAGAACTGTACGCTATATGGAGGCATATCGAGCTGCCCGCTCAGTGTGCCTTCTTTTTGTGTGATCATGTCAGTATAATCGCCCTGAAGTTCGCCATTATTAGCAGTGAATTCAGAGTCAGATGCATTGATTGCAACCAATACTTTTTCTTTGTCACTTTTCCGCTCGAAAATGAGCTGGTGGTTGGTGATGGCTACATTATGGTAGCCGCCGTTGCAGAGTGCGTCGCTTTCACGGCGGACCGCTATCAGCTGTGTAATAAACGCAGTCAGTTCATTCGGTTTTGGATCCTCAAAGGCCGGGCGCAGCGCGTAATCATTATCCGGTGCCTTGACGCCCTCCTCACCCCACTCACTTCCATAATAAATACATGGGATGCCGGGCATGCCAAACAATATGCCATAAGCCAGAGGCAGATGCTCCTTGTTCGTGAGAATGCTTGCGATTCTGGTAACATCATGGTTATCTACGAAATTCATCAGATGCTTGCCGCGGTAAATGCACCACTGTTCAGGTCCATACTGGCGGTTTAGAGAGTGTGCAATCTCAAACAGGTTCATGCTGTTAAAACTGGAAAATATCCCTTTGTAGCATTCATAATTCGTACAGCTGTGAAGCATCTCATCATTGACGATAATGTTGTAATCACCGAAAAGAACTTCCCCGATCAATGCAAACCCGGGCTTCAATTCCTCACAGTACCGGCGTAAACGCTTCATAAAATTATGATCCAGACTGTAAGCAACATCCAGACGCAGACCATCGATACCGAATTCCTCAATCCAGAAACGGACGCACTCCAGCAGATAATCCACGACAGCCGGATTCTGGAGGTTCAGTTTGACAAGTTCATAATGCCCCTCCCAGCCCTCATACCAGAATCCGTCGTTATAACCGCTGTTTCCATCGAAATTGATACGGAACCAGTCCTTGTAAGGCGAATCCCATTTCTTCTCCTGTACGTCCTGAAAAGCCCAGAACCCGCGCCCTACGTGGTTAAAAACACCATCCAGCATAATCTTGACATCGTGGGAATGCAGCGTATCACATACATATTTAAAATCTTCATTCGTTCCGAGACGGCAGTCAATCTTCTTGAAATCCCTGGTATCATAACCGTGATTGTCAGAATCAAAGATCGGGTTCAGGATAATAGAACCGATCCCAAGCTTCTGGAGATATTCGCTCCAGCCTGCAATCTTCCGTATTCTGGGTACTGTCACTCCATCGTTATGAACCGGGGCATCACAAAATCCAATAGGATATATCTGATAGAAAGTTTCATTATAAGCCCACATAAGTTCCACCTGCTTTCTAATAAGGTAATTGTTAAAGTTCCATATTTAATTAGTAAAACTGGAAATACTTTTAAAGTATAACATAAATATAAGAGCCTTGAAAGACCCCGCGAACCGAAAAAAATGTCCGGATGCTGAAAAATATGTTGACAATTGGATTTGTACATACTATAATAGTACAGCATGACAAAAGGAGAAACAGCATACACCAAAGCCCCGGAGTGCGCTGATTTCATATAAAAGCAAAGCAAGTTATATGATGATTATTATTAGGAGGAACACCCATGAAAACTTATATGGCTAACCCAGACAAGATTGAAAGAAAATGGTATGTGGTTGACGCTGAAGGATGTACATTAGGACGTCTCTCTTCAGAGATCGCAAAAGTTCTGAGAGGAAAGAACAAGCCAGAATTCACACCACATGTTGATACAGGAGATTACGTAGTAGTAGTTAATGCAGAGAAAGTAAAAGTAACAGGCAAGAAGTTACAGCAGAAGATCTACTACAATCACTCTGACTATGTAGGCGGTATGAGAGAGACTACACTGGCAGAGATGATGGCTAAGAAGCCGGAGATGGTAGTTGAATTAGCAGTTAAAGGAATGCTTCCAAAAGGACCTTTAGGAAGAGAAATGCTTACGAAACTTCATGTATACGCTGGACCAGAGCACAAACAGCAGGCTCAGAAACCAGAAGTATTAACATTTTAAGGAAAGGTTGAAAGGAGGACATTACTGTGGCTAACGCAAAATATTACGGAACAGGAAGAAGAAAAAAATCTATCGCAAGAGTATATCTTGTACCTGGAACAGGTAAAATCACTATAAATAAAAGAGACATTGATGAGTATTTAGGACTGGAGACATTGAAGGTTGTTGTCCGCCAGCCACTCGTTGCGACTGGTACAGTTGATAAATTTGACGTACTGGTTAACGTACATGGCGGTGGGTATACAGGACAGGCAGGAGCAATCCGTCATGGAATCTCAAGAGCACTTCTTGAGGCAGATGCTGAATACAGACCTACTCTGAAGACAGCAGGATACCTTACACGTGATCCACGTATGAAAGAACGTAAGAAATACGGTCTCAAAGCAGCTCGTAGAGCACCGCAGTTCAGTAAGAGATAGGCAATTGCATATATTTATTGCATGGAAACCCACAGACATCAAGTTTGTGGGTTTTTTTGAAGTGATTGCTGTGGTATACTTATATTGTCAAAGATATATTGTTAAGAATATATGTTAAAGAATGGAATGAGGAGGAATGTATAATGCCGGAAATAGCACTATTTTATGGAATTAGGGTAACAATGTATTATGATGATCACAATCCACCGCATTTTCATGCAGAGTACAATGGACATAAAGCAATAGTGGAGATAGATGGAGTAAGAGTAATAAAAGGCGCCTTCCCGTCAAAACAATTAAAGCTAATTTTAGCATGGTGTGTTTTGCATCAAGATGAATTGATGCAGAATTGGGAATTATCGAAAGACGGGAAACCCATGAATAGAATTAATCCTTTGGTTTAGGGGGTGGTGATATGTTTCCAAAGGTAGTACAGGTGATACCAATGAAAGATTACTCAGTTTATGTATATTTTGAAGATGGAAAAATTGTATGCTATGATATGTCTAAAATGATTGAGAAAGAGGCATTTCGTCCACTGAAGGATATTGATGTTTTTACAGATACCTGCACGGTGATGAATGATACTCTTGCATGGGATATTTGTGGGAACCGGGATAATACAATGTGCTTGGATATTGACCCAGACACATTATACGAATTACCGTTTGTGAAAGAAAAGATAGCTTAATATATGGTTAGAAGATAGTATGCCTGCATATAAAAGAATTATCAGAACCCTTGAAGATGCGATGTTTTCAAGGGTTTCTTTATATTTTGAATAGTTATTAAATATCTTGATAGGGTGTAGAAATATATGGATAAAATGATTATATTTATTTTTTCGTTTTCTAAGTAGCTATATATAGCAAAAGCCACCCTGATTCTTGGTCGGTTCAGGTGGCTTTGCTATCTCATTAACCGGTCAACCACCTTGTGGGCGGTTGTTCCTTTTATATCTGTAATATATCATAATAATTTGTTTAATTCAACAGAAAATTGAGAAATGAAGCAGTATTGGTTGTTGTAAGAAGCTAAGAGTAACATACACGTAACTGACAAAGTGCCTGAAAATGCTATAAAATATAGGTTTGCAGTTCAGCAAGAGATAATAAGAAAATTTATAAAAGAATTATCAGAACCCTTGGAAACACAATGTTTTCGAGTGCTTTTGCGTCCCGGAAAGTTATCAGAATATGTGGGGAACTATCAAACACGCCCCCCACCAGCCACACTTGATACAGTACAAATAATCGTATATAATCTATATATAAATCTTATCGAAACATGGGGAGGGCTGGAAATGGATGACAATGGGATTGTCCTCCTTGTAGAGGACGACAAAGAGATACTGCGCATCAACAGACGTATCCTGGAGAAAGAGGGATTTACGGTGCTTTGTGCTGAAAGTCTTTGTGAGGCGCGGCAAAAGCTGGCCGGGCAGTCTCCTGATGTGTTGGTGCTGGACATTATGCTGCCGGATGGCAGTGGCCTTGATTTCTGCCGGGAGGTACAGGGTTTCACAGTCTCTCCGGTGTTGTTCCTTACTGCTTTAGATGAAAATCATGAGATCGTAGAGGGGCTGGCGGCAGGTGGCAGCGATTATATTACAAAACCTTATGACATGGAGCAATTTGTGGCCCGTGTCAAGTCTCATCTCCGGCTCGCGCGCATGAACCAGAGGGCGGCAGAGCAGGCGAAAACTCTCGTACGGGGGCCGCTTACGCTGGAGATGGTGTCAGGAAGAGCTTATTTGAACGGGACTGACCTGCTATTTAATGCCAAGGAATTTGCGCTGCTGCGGTTTCTGATACAAAATGAGGGTACTACATTTTCTAAAGAAGCTTTATATGAAGCTGTCTGGAATTTGCCTGTTATCCATGATGCCCGCGTCATAAAAAGCCATTTATCCCGTGTGCGTGTAAGACTTCAGGGCAGCGGCTACACAATCGAAACAGTGCGCGGGGTGGGATATCGGTTCGGACCTGTGAAGTAAAAAAGAACAGTGCAAAAAGTGTGAAGGTATAAACTTTTCAACCTTCACACTTTTTTGTGTCTTTTGTGGTAGAATAAGGAAAATAAATGGAGTAATTGAACAGAAAGCTATTTCGGGCCTTCTGTTTTATTTTTTTATAACTTAATTTATTAATTTATTAAAAAAGAATAAAAATTACGAAAGGGTCTTGACAATGATAAAAAATCGCATATACTTTGACAGACAGACAGACAGACAGACAGACAGACAGACAGACAGACAGACAGACAG